>NZ_CAXBCK010000042.1:0-33289 GCF_963974425.1 uncultured Marixanthomonas sp. | reverse complement strand
GCTGTTGAAAAGGCAAAACCGTTCGATACTATTAAAATAAAAAAAGGAACGTACAAAGAATACAACATAGGTATTACAAAGCCCCTAATAATAATAGGAGAGGGCAATCCTGTAATCGACGGGGATAACAAAGGTGAAATTATCACCATTCAAAGTGATAGCGTAACTATTGACGGCCTTACAATCGTCAATGTTGGAACCAGCTATACTACCGATTATGCAGCTATACGGGTTGTTAAAAGTGAAAACTTCCTCGTTCAGAACAATACGTTGGAGCGGCTTTTCTTCGGAATTTATCTAGAAAAATCCAATCACGGAAAAGTATTGAATAACACCATCAAGGGCGATGCTGTTAATGAATATAATTCAGGCAACGGTATTCAATTATGGCATTGTAACAACGTTGAGGTTACTAATAATAGAATTCGAAATGTTAGGGATGGAATTTATTTAGAATTTTCAGACCAAATAGAGATAAAGAACAACAAAAGCACTGATAACTTACGCTACGGCTTGCACTTTATGTTTTCCAATAATGATACTTATACCAACAATTTATTTGAAAACAATGGGGCAGGAGTTGCGGTCATGTTCTCAAAATTTATAAAAATGTATGACAACGTTTTTAGAAAAAATTGGGGTACCGCTTCTTTTGGTTTATTGTTGAAAGAGATAAATGATTCAGAAATAAAAGGAAATATTTTTGAAGAAAACACGGTGGGTATCAATATTGAAGGCTCAAATCGTATTGATTATACCCATAATGATTTTAAAAGCAACGGCTGGGCCATAAAGGTTCGAGGTGCCTGTTATGCCAACACCTTTTCAAAAAATAACTTTCTATATAACAGTTTTGATATTTCTTATAACAGTAATATAAATGACAATGTGTTCGATAAAAACTATTGGAGCAATTACACGGGCTACGATTTGAATAAAAATGGAATAGGTGATGTGCCATACCGGCCCGTAAAACTCTTCAGCTACATTGTAAACCGTACGCCCGAGACTATCATCTTGTTGCGTAGTTTGTTTATTGATATCATTGATTTTTCTGAAAAAGTATCTCCGGTATTTACACCAGATAATCTTATGGATAACAACCCTTTATTGAAACCTATTGACTATGATCGAGATAGATGATTTACATAAAAAATTTGGCAAAAACCAAGTACTAAAAGGCATTGACCTTACTATAGATAATGGGGGGATATTTGCTGTTCTTGGACCGAATGGTTCGGGCAAGACTACTCTTATAAAAAGTATTTTAGGGATGATTGTACCCAATTCAGGAACCATTAAATTAAATGGTACCTCTATTAAAAAAAACTGGGAATACCGTAACGATATTGACTATTTACCCCAAATAGCCAACTTCCCAGGAAACCTGACCGTAAAGGAACTGATTAAAATGATAAAAGATCTACGCAGTACCAAACAGGCAGATGACGAACGGCTTATTGAGTTGTTTAAGTTACAACCGTTCCTCGATAAAAAGTTGAACAACCTTTCTGGTGGTACCAAGCAGAAAGTAAATCTGGTACTTACTTTTATGTTTGATAGTCCTTTGGTTATTTTGGATGAACCAACAACAGGTCTCGACCCCATCTCGCACATTCGCTTAAAAGAGTTAATTACTGCTGAAAAGGAAAAAGGAAAAACCATTCTGATTACTTCTCATATTATGAGTTTTGTAGAAGAAATTGCCGATGAAATTGTCTTTTTGTTGGAAGGTAAAATCTACTTCCGTGGTAGTATTCCCGCATTGAAAACAAAGACCGGACAACCCGATTTTGAACACGCTATTGCGTCCATGTTATCTTCAAGTTATGCTTAAAATATTAAAATATAGTTTCTTCGATTTAATGCGCAGCCGTTGGAGCTACGTGTACTTTTTGTTCTATTTATTATTAGGTGTTGTGTTGCTGTTTCTCAATAATGACTTGAGCAAGGCTGTGATCACTTTAATGAACGTCATTATCGTATTGGTACCACTTATCGGAACCATATTTGGGGTAATGTATTATTACAACTCCAAAGAATTTACTGAACTCTTGCTCGCCCAGCCAGTAAAGCGAAGTTCTATTTTTTTAGGACAGTATTTTGGTGTTGCCCTGTCCTTATCAATGAGTTTAATAATTGGTTTGGGATTACCTTTTGTGTTTTACGGGATTTTTAACAGTGGTGCCATTTGGGACTTTTCATTACTGCTGATTACCGGTGCTTTTTTAACCCTAATTTTTACTGCCTTAGCCTTTGTTATTGCTTTGGCTAATGAAAATAAAATAAAAGGGTTTGGCTATGCCATTCTGCTTTGGCTGTTTATGGCCGTAATTTATGATGGTATTTTTTTAATGTCTCTGGTATATTTTGAAGAGTATCCTTTAGATAAATTTTCTTTGGTGGCAACCATGCTGAACCCGGTAGATTTATCGAGGGTGCTCATTTTATTGAAGTTGGATATTTCGGCATTATTAGGATATACAGGTGCCGTATTTCAGAAATTCTTCGGAACCAGTTTTGGTTTTATACTATCATCGTTAATGCTGACACTTTGGGTTATTGTACCTACTTATTTTATTCAACGAATGGCAAAGCGGAAAGATTTTTAAAAAGTGCTTTGGGCATTTAATTACTGTAAGGATATACCTAATCTTACAACAAATTATAAAAATATATAGCAATGAAAAAGCTTTTAGAAAATTCCATACAATCAAGTATGACATATACTGATTACAACCTTTTGTTTAAACAATTAGTCGCAGAAGGAAGAACTACGGGAGAACCTTCCGAAGAAAAAATAAAATACACAAAATTGAATTTAAGCCGAAGCAAGCGTTTGGACAAAACAGCTACGATTACTGAAACTTTTCAATCACAATTTATAAACATCTGTGAAAAGCAAACTTGGCTAGTTATTACTGAGCCTTGGTGTGGTGATGCTGCGCAAACGCTTCCGTTTCTCAATAAAATAGCCGAACTTTCAGAAAATATTGAATTAAAAATCGTCTTACGGGATGAAGATCCAAAATTAATGGACCAGTTTCTTACCAATGGTTCCAAAAGTATTCCAAAATTAATTATTCTGAATGATCAATATGAGGTACTTGATAGTTGGGGACCACGTTCGCAGGCAGCCACAAAATTAGTGACGGATTATAAAACCGAATATGGACAATTGGACGATACTTTTAAGACACAATTACAGTTTTGGTACAATAAAGACAAAGGAGCTTCTATTGTACAAGAAATGGCTGAAGTATCCAAAAAATTATGTCCTGAAGAAGAGACAGTTTAACTGATTCTTTTAAACTGAAAAGTAAAAAGCCAACCTATTGCAAGTAACAGTATGACACTAGCTGCGGTTAGCCAAAAGGGAATATCGGGCAGAGATGGAAGGTTAAAAGCATTTATACTACCGCGGTAAAAAATTAGGAATTCGGTTAAGATAAAACCTGCGAAATATAAAAATACTACAACTTTGGAAAGGACGAGCCACTTAAAATGCTGTAAAAATGCGATCAAAGCTACAATAACCAATCCAAGAAATACCCAGTGGAGGTAGCTGATTATGTAATCTATATTCCCAGAAATAATTTCAGCAGTTGTAGGAAACGAACCCATTAACTGAGCGGTCAATTTTATTACAAGACAAAATCCAGCAAATTTCAGTAACCATCCTGTTTGCTTTGATAGATGCTTTTTTAAAGTGGAGCGTTCCCACAAAATTTTTCCGTAAAGAATACTAAATGCACTTATTTGTAATGCCCCTCCGATGATTGCTAGCGCATTAAAAAGCCAATGTGGCTGCATCCATAAAATAGAAATAAAAAAAGTCAATATAACACCAATATTTAATAGGTAGTAAAACCGTTTAAAATTTTTTTTCGAAAGGGTTACTTCATGTTTCTCAAATAAACGGAACAGAATTCCACACAAAGCAACTAAAAACCAACCATTGTATTGAAAATGTAGGTAAAAATAAATAGCGTTATGATACCAAGGCGAAGTATTTCCTAATGTGGCCATCACTATTCCTACCACCCAAGGACCAATACTTGAAAGTACCATAAACCAAATTGCTACTCGTATTAATTTATATGATTGAAGTGATTTCAACTCTTTTGGGGTATACTTCAGAAAAAAGAAAGCAAACACATAAGTCGCAATTAAAAACAGTGTGGAAAAAATAATTGAGAACAAGGCATAACCGGTAAAGGGAAACGAGAATAGCATTCCTAAAATAGTTGCCTGTGTACTCCAAAAAAGATACCTGTATTTCTTTGAAATCTCACTGTCATGCAAATATAAATAATACAAGACAGTAGTTATTCCAGTATAAACCCAGCCCAACAAAGCAATATGCGAATGGGTGTGTACAATATATCGATAGGTAATAGGCAATTCGGTTATTGCAAACAACCTAAGAGCAACTCCCATAATAGCAATCAGCACAAAATATCCAAGGGCAATGTATATGTGTTTTTTATAAGAAATCATTATTTTAAAGAAAGTAAAATTAAGTTGCAATGGTAAAAGTATCGATGATTTATTGGTATGATATAAATCATAACTAAAGACTGAAAGGTTTTACACCTTTGCACTCCAAACATAACGACAGATGAATCATAAAAACTTAAAGATAGTATCTTCTCAAGAAGCAGTTTCCACCATACGATCTGGTGATCGGGTTTTTTTCCAAGGTGCTGCCATGACTCCAAATGTATTGATAAACAGCTTATGTGAACGGTATTCAGATTTAAAAAATGTTGAAATTGTACAAATTCATACCCACGGAGAAGCAAAATATTTAGAAGTACCCTATAATGAAGCCTTTCATTTAAATACTTTTTTTGTAGGAGGTAACGTACGAAAAGGTGTGCATAGCCCTTATGGTGATTATGTGCCGGTATTTTTGAGTGAAATACATTGGTTGTTTAGGCGAAGTATTTTGCCATTGGATGTTGCTTTTATTCAGGTTTCTCCACCTGACCGACACGGATATTGCTCATTGGGTGCTTCGGTAGATATCACCTTACCAGCTATTTTAACAGCTAAAAAGGTTGTGGCGCAAATCAACCCAAAAGTTCCAAGAACACACGGCGACGGAATTATTCATATAAAAAATATTGATTTGGCAATTGAAGTAGATGAGCCGATTCACGCGTCCATAATAGAAAGCCCGACAGAAGTAGAAGCAATTATTGGCAAAAATGTAGCTGGCTTGATAGAAGATGGTGCCACGTTGCAAATGGGAATCGGTAATATTCCTAATGCGGTGTTGAGCAATTTAACGAACCATAAACGCTTGGGTATTCATACCGAAATGTTTAGTGATGGTATTTTGCCTTTGGTTGAAAAAGGTATTATCACTGGGGAAAACAAAGAAATTAAAACTGGGAAGATAGTAACCTGCTTTGCAATGGGTACTCAAAAATTATATGATTTTATCGATGATAATCCCATTGTTCACTTTAAGGAAGCGGGATATACAAACGATACCGCAATTATTCGCCGAAACCCCAAAATGACTGCTATAAATAGTGCTATTGAAATTGACTTGACGGGTCAAGTATGTGCCGATTCTATAGGTACTTATCAATATTCAGGTGTTGGAGGCCAAATGGATTTTATTCGCGGAGCTTCACTCTCACCAGGAGGAAAACCCATTATAGCTATGCCTTCGGTAACCAATAAAGGAATTTCAAAAATAACCCCGTTTCTTAAAGAAGGTGCTAGCGTAACTACTACTCGAGCACACGTACACTATGTGGCAACAGAGTATGGGGTGGTCAACCTTTTTGGAAAAGGATTGGAACAACGAGCCAAAGCACTCATTACAATTGCCCATCCCGATCATCGTGAAGCATTGGAACGGGAAGCAAATAAACGATTTCGGATCTAGATAGCAAGACGTATAAGTCAAGGCTATTCCATGCTTTTGTTAAATAAAGATAATTTTGTCCGAAATAGAATATCTTTACATAAACAAAAAAACTATGTTCTCTAAAGCTTGTGAATACGGTATAAAAGCTTCAATCTATATTGCTCTGCAATCAATACAAGGAGAGCGTGTAAGCTTAAAGAAAATTGCAAAGGAAATTAACTCTCCAGAAGCATTTACAGCAAAAATATTGCTTCAGCTTGCCAAAATCGATATAATAAAATCTAGCAAAGGTCCATCCGGCGGGTTTGAAATACCCAAAGATAAAATTGATACTATTATGCTGGCCGATATTGTTTTTGCAATAGACGGAAACTCTATTTATGAGGGGTGTGCTTTAGGCTTTAATACATGCAATGCTACTAAACCCTGTCCTATACACGATAAATTTGTGAACGTTCGGGAAGAACTTAAGAGAATGTTGCAAAACACAAGTCTTTACGAATTGGCAACTGGGTTAGAGGTAGGTCTGACTTTTTTAAAACAAAGAAAATCCTAAAAATAGTATGAATAATCCGAAACCCATAAAACGTCATGAAGCTTTAAAACCATTAAGTAGACAGCATCATTTTGGTTTGCTCTTTTCTTGGAAAATACGAAAAGGTTTTTCCAAAGATGTTTCCTTGGAACGGATGAAAAGCTATGCCAATTGGTTTTTTAAAACAGAAATAAAACCTCATTTTAATGCTGAAGAAAAACACATCTTTCCCATTCTAGGTAAAGAGGATGAAATGGTAAAACGAGCTTTAAAAGAACACCGCCGTATTAAAAGGCTGTTTAAAGAAACCGAAGACCCCAATAAATCCTTGAGTCTTTTGGAAGAAGAGTTACAGGCACACATACGTTTTGAAGAGCGGATTCTGTTCAATGAAATACAAAAAGTAGCAACTCCAGAAGAACTGGAAACCATTGAAAAAATCCATATTAAAGACAGTTCCAAATCAGAATATTCTGACCCTTTTTGGGATTAAAAATTCCGTAACTGATAATTGTCATTTTTTAAAATAGGGTTCAGTAGCACCTTTGCAATAGGTATAATGAGCAAATTTTAATTGAATGACAAACTGTTTCCATTGTGGGGATCCGTGTTTAGATACTGTTATTGAACACAAAGAGAAATCGTTTTGTTGCCACGGCTGCAAAACGGTTTTTGATATCCTTCAAGACAGCGACCTTGGTTACTACTACGATCTGGACACCAATCCAGGTATTTCCCCACAAGAAATTGAAGGGAAATTCGACTTTCTTGATAACCCTGCCATTGTTGAAAAGCTGTTGGAATTTGACAATAATACCACACAAGTTGTCTCTTTTTTAATTCCGTCCATTCATTGTAGTAGTTGTATTTGGGTGTTAGAAAACTTGAACAAGCTAAACAAAGCAGTAAAAACCTCACAAGTCAATTTTCCTGAAAAAACAGTTCGTATCACTTTTTCTTCTGAAAATACTACGCTAAAAGAATTGGTTCTGCTGCTCAGTCGTATTGGCTATGAACCATATATTTCTCTTGAAAATTCAGAAAAGAAAGAAAAACATATTGATCGCAGCCTAATTTATAAGCTTGGTGTTGCTGGCTTTGCTTTTGGCAATGTCATGTTCCTTTCCTTTCCAGAGTATTTTGAAGTAAAAGAATTTTGGTTGGATCAATTTAAAAACATGTTTCGGTGGCTGATGTTTGCTTTTTCAGTTCCAGTCGTATTCTATTCTGGTAGAGATTATTTTACTTCGGCTTATAAAGGGCTGCGTTCTGGTATTTTGAACATTGATGTGCCCATTGCTATTGGTATTGCCGTACTCTTTATTAGAAGTACGATGGAAATTATCATGGATTGGGGCACTGGGTTTTTCGATAGCCTTACCGGTCTTATTTTCTTTTTATTACTCGGGAAATATTTTCAGCAGAAAACGTATTCATACTTGTCTTTTGAACGAGATTACAAATCGTATTTTCCCATTGCTGTAACACGCTTATTGCGAAATAAAAAAAGTGGTGTTAGAGAAGAACAGGCTGAGGTATATAATATTCAAAAAGGCGATCGATTACTTATCCGTAACAACGAGCTTTTGCCTGTAGATGCTATTTTAATAAAAGGAAACGCACTCATTGATTATAGTTTTGTAACGGGCGAAGCTGAGCCCATTACAAAACAAAGTGGTGATAAATTATATGCCGGCGGAAAGCAACAAAACGGGGTGCTGGAAGTAGAAGTGTTGAAACCCGTAGAGCAAAGCTATTTAACCCAGCTTTGGAGTAATGAAGTATTTAGCAAAGATAAAACGGGTGTTTTTCAATCGTTGACCGATAGTATTAGCAAACGCTTTACGGTGGCGGTATTGAGTATCGCCTTTTTATCCACTTTGTTTTGGATGGTGGTAGATCCTTCAAAAGCATTTAATGTATTTACCGCGGTATTGATTGTGGCTTGTCCTTGTGCTATTGCACTTGCAGCACCCTTTACATTGGGTAATATGTTGCGCATTTTCGGAAGCAATAAATTCTACTTGAAAGAAGCTTCCATAATTGAACAAATGGCGAAAGTAGATACAATCATTTTTGATAAAACGGGAACACTCACAACGAATCGAAAAAATACAATAACCTATGACGGTATCGAGCTTACTCAAATAGAAAGAGAACTTTTGACTAGTACCCTTCGGGCATCGAATCATCCCTTGAGCCGTTCTTTATACGCAATCTTAGATAAAAATAATATTCAAACCCTTGACGAATTTAAAGAAGAAGTAGGGAAGGGGATTTCAGCTTCAGCAAAGAATGCAACTATAAAAGTGGGTTCCTATGCTTTTGTTGAGAATACATCTAAAAAGATGCAGATAAAAGACACTTCAGAAAAACAAAAGAAAACAACAGTTCATATTAGTAGCAACGAACAATATAAAGGCTGCTATGTTTTTGAAAATGAATACAGAAATGGAGTTTCAGAAATATTTAAAGCATTGGGGCAGAATAAAGAAATTATTGTCCTTTCCGGTGATAACGACGGAGAACAAGAACATTTAGAGTGTTTACTGCCTGATGGTACAGAACTTATTTTCAATCAAAAGCCTTGCGATAAGCTCGAATATATAAAAAAGCAGCAACAATCTGGAAAAACTGTCATGATGATTGGGGACGGCCTTAACGATGCTGGTGCTTTGAAACAGAGTGATGTTGGGATTGTTATTTCAGAAAACATCAATGTTTTTTCGCCTGCCTGTGATGGTATTTTAGATGCTACGGTTTTTAAAAACCTGGTACGGTATATTGATCTTTCCTATAAAGGGATTAAGGTTATTAAATGGGCTTTTCTGCTTTCATTACTATACAATTTGGTAGGACTTTCATTTGCGGTAACAGGTCATTTAAAACCCGTTATTGCAGCTATTTTAATGCCTTTGAGCAGTATAAGTATTGTTGTGTTTACAACACTTGCCACTCAATATATTAGTAGAAAACTAAGAATGGATATAAATAAGCAAAGCTGACGGATGTCATATTTTTTTTGTCGTCCCAAAAGTAGTTTTACACCATAATCAAGAATGGGTATGAGTATTATTTACGTGTTATTAAGCATTAGTGTTTTAGTGGCTATTATCTTTTTTATCGCTTTTATAATTTCGGTAAAAAGAGGACAGTATGACGATACGTATACCCCTTCAGTTCGCATGTTGTTTGAGGATGAGCTTGTAAAAGAAGAAACTTTCCATTTGGAGAAAAAAGAAAATAAAATCAATTCAAATAATTAAAAAACCCTGCACCAATGCGGGAAGAAACACTAACTATTATGCAAACAGAGCAGTTTTATTACGATAACAAAATCGTAAAAAAGTTTGTCAATGCCACTATGTTTTGGGGTATTATTGGTATGAGTATTGGACTCTTACTGGCCTTTATGTTTTTATTTCCTAACGTTACCGACGGTATTTCTTGGTTGAGTTTTGGTCGATTAAGACCTCTGCATACCAATGCGGTAATTTTTGCTTTTGTAGGGAATGCCATTTTTGCTGGCGTGTATTACTCTTCTCAACGGTTGTTAAAAGCCAGAATGTGGAAAGATTGGTTGAGTAACCTTAACTTTTGGGGCTGGCAAGCTATTATTGTTGGGGCTGCAATTACACTACCCCTTGGCTATACCACATCAAAAGAATACGCCGAACTAGAATGGCCTTTTGATATAGCTATTGCAATTATTTGGGTTGCGTTTGGAGCCAACTTGATAGGTACTATTTTAAAACGAAGACAACGGCATCTCTACGTTGCTATTTGGTTTTACCTAGCGACTTTTGTTACGGTAGCTGTTTTACATATTGTAAATAGTATTGAGTTACCTGTTAGTGCATTAAAAAGTTACTCATTCTACGCTGGAGTACAAGATGCCCTTGTTCAATGGTGGTATGGCCACAATGCGGTAGCGTTTTTCTTAACGACGCCCTTTTTAGGATTGATGTATTATTTTGTACCCAAAGCGGCGAACCGTCCGGTATACTCTTATAAACTGTCTATTATCCACTTTTGGTCTTTGATATTTATTTATATCTGGGCAGGACCACACCATTTGCTATACTCTTCCTTACCTGCTTGGGCTCAAAATCTTGGGGTAGCATTCTCTATCATGTTACTGGCTCCATCTTGGGGCGGTATGATAAACGGTCTATTGACTTTACGAGGAGCTTGGGACAAAGTACGTACCGACCCAGTTTTAAAATTTATGGTAGTAGCCATCACAGGATATGGGATGGCTACTTTTGAAGGGCCAATGTTATCACTTAAAAACGTAAATGCTATTGCACACTTTAGTGATTGGATTATTGCTCACGTGCACGTTGGGGCGTTAGCGTGGAACGGTTTTTTAACCTTTGGAATGGTGTATTGGTTAGTGCCAAAACTATTTAAGACAAAATTATATTCTATTAAGTTGGCCAACACCCACTTTTGGGTAGGAACATTAGGTATTATCATGTACGCTTTGCCTATGTATGTTGCCGGATTTGTTCAAGCCTCTATGTGGAAACAATTTAATCCAGATGGAACGCTTACCTACGGTAACTTCTTGGAAACAGTAGCCGAAATCATACCGATGTATTGGATGCGTGCCATTGGAGGAAGTCTATTTATCCTAGGTGCTTTCATAGCGCTGTACAATATTATAATGACAGCTCGTAAAGGAAGCAAAGTAACCGATGAATTGGCCGAAGCTGCTCCATTGGTAAAAGTAACCAAGCAACGAACTGCAAAAGAGGGCTATCATACCTGGTTGGAAAGACGTCCGGTAAAATTGACAATTTTTGCTACCATCGCTATTTTGATTGGTGGTGCCGTGCAAATAATCCCATCCTTGCTGGTGGATGATTATGTACCTGTAATTTCAAGTGTAAAACCATATTCTCCTTTGGAGTTGGAGGGTCGCGATATCTACATTCGAGAGGGATGTGTTTCTTGTCATTCACAAATGGTGCGTCCCTTCCGTAGTGAGGTAGAACGATATGGAGAATACTCTAAAAGTGGTGAATATATTTACGATCACCCGTTCCTATGGGGAAGTAAACGTACTGGGCCCGATTTGCTTCGGGTAGGAGGTAAGTACAGCGACAACTGGCACTTAAACCACATGTACGATCCGCAGAGTACTTCTTCTGGTTCTATCATGCCTTCCTATAAATGGTTGATAAATGCTGAACTAGATAAAAGTGATACAGAAGTTAAAATGGAAGCGATGGTAACTTTGGGGGTACCGTATTCTGAAGAAGAAATTACCAATGCCCAACAATCCATGTTGGAACAAGGAACCAAAATTGAAGAAAACCTCTACAGCGATCCCGATTTTGCAAAAACATACGAAGCCGATAAAAAATATGCTGAGGAAAACGGAGAAGATTTTGTTGAAATGCGCGATAGGGAAATTGTAGCATTGATCGCTTACTTACAACGTTTAGGGACAGATATTAAAGTAAAAACAGCTGAAGAAGCTTCAGCTCAAAACGACTAATCATGCTAAAATTTATTAAAGGAAACTTGGAAAGTATCGATGGAGTAGCAATATATCCCATCATATCGCTGCTTATTTTTTTCATCTTTTTTGCAGTTCTGTTTTGGTGGGTATTCACAGCAAAAAAGGAACATATAAAAGAAGTCAGTAACATTCCCTTAGAATTAATTCCAGACAAGGAAATTAACGATAAAAACGATTTACCATTATGAAAACAACAGCATCTTACATACGAGTTATAGTCTTTACGGTCCTTGCGTTTTTTCTTATGGAATTTATTACAGAATCTGGTGAGACGTGGGCTATAGTAAAATACCCAGTAATATGGGCGGTTTTAGGATTGATTTTTTTGTTTTCAATTGCCGTTGAAGTTATTTCAGAAACTTTACAAAGTATATTATTTAGAGGGTTGAATGAAGAGGCACAAGAAAGGTTTATGGCTTCCGAAGCATTTCGAAAAGAAAATAATTGGTTTAAAAAGACCTATAAAAAACTATTGGCCAAAAAACCTATTGAAAAGGAAAGCGAGATTGTATTGGACCATAATTATGATGGTATTCGCGAATTGGACAACGTATTACCACCTTGGTGGATTTATATGTTTTATGCATCTATCATTTTTGCCGTAGTATATATGGTACGCTATCATGTCTTTGACGGGATTGACCAAGAGGAAGAATATGAAATTGCCGTAGCTGAAGCACAGGCTGAAATTGAGGAATATAAAAAAACGGCTAAAGATTTAATTGATGTAAACACTGTTGAACTATTGACAGGAAAAGAAGATATAAGAGCTGGACAAACTGTGTTCGAAGCTAATTGTATTGCCTGTCATAAAGTTGATGGCGGAGGCGGAATTGGCCCCAATTTAACGGATGATTACTGGATACTGGGCGGTGGCATCAAGAATGTGTTTAATACTATTTCAGAAGGAGGACGAGACGGAAAAGGTATGGTTGCCTGGAAAACTGATTTAAAACCCAGTGAAATGGCACAGGTTTCAAGTTACGTGTTAAGTTTACATGGTATTACACCGGCAGATCCTAAAGAACCTGAAGGCGATCTTTGGATAGATCCTAATGCTCCTGTAGAAGAAGTTGAGGTAAAACAAATTGACTCTTCAAAAATACAGATAAAAATAGAAGACCAGCCTGTAACACAGGATGTAGTAGAGAAATAATACGCTTTAAAAGTCTTATAATCACAGTAAAATAATTAATTGTGGAAGCTCCAAAAAATGAATCTTTTAGGGACAGTATCGGTACTATCGACGAAGAAGGGAAACGCTCTTGGGTGTACCCCAAAAAACCTTCGGGTAAATTTTATGAGTATCGTAAATATGTGAGTTATTTTTTATTGATCTTTTTGTTTGGCGCTCCTTTTATAAAAATTAATGGCAACCAATTTCTATTGTTTAATTTTCTTGAAAGAAGGTTCAATATTTTCGGGTTTCCATTTTGGCCACAGGATTTTCACCTATTTGTTATTTCTATGCTTATTGGGGTTGTTTTTATCATCCTTTTTACCGTGGCTTTCGGAAGGATTTTCTGTGGATGGATTTGTCCACAGACCATTTTTTTGGAAATGGTTTTCAGAAGAATTGAATATGCCATTGAAGGGGATAGGGGAAAACAAATTAGGTTAGATAAACAAGTTTGGAATGCCGAAAAGATTAAAAAGAAAGGGTTAAAGTGGTTTATCTTTTTTATCATTTCATTTTTAATTGCAAATATTTTTCTAGCCTACATTATAGGGAGTGATAAATTACTGGAATATATACTGGAAGGCCCAACTGAAAACTGGAATACTCTTATATCCTTAACTATTTTCACGGGTGTATTCTATTTTGTATTTGCTTGGTTTAGAGAACAAGTGTGCATTATAGCGTGTCCCTACGGAAGGTTACAAGGTGTGCTTTTGGATAACAAAAGTATTGTTGTGGCGTACGATCATAAACGGGGTGAAAAAGAAGAAGGAAGAGCAAAATTCAAAAAAAATGAAGATCGAGAGGCTTCCGGAAAAGGAGATTGTATTGACTGTTTTCAATGTGTACACGTTTGTCCAACGGGTATCGATATTCGTAACGGGACACAACTGGAATGTGTAAACTGTACTGCCTGTATTGATGCCTGCGATAGCATTATGGAAGCTGTGAATTTGCCACAAGGATTGATTCGGTATGCTAGTGAAGAAAATATTGAAAAGAAAACAAAGTTTAAGTTCACGTCCAGATTAAAGGGGTACACGGCCGTATTATTCATTTTAATTGGAGTATTGGCTGGTATGCTTTTTCTTCGGAATGATGTAGAAGCGCGTGTATTAAGACTTCCTGGGCAATTATATGAACACAAAGACAACAATATGATCAGTAATGTCTTCACTTTTAAATTAATTAATAAAACAACTGAAGATGTAGACAGTGTCCATTTTAAACTACTTTCTCACAAAGGTACCATTAAGTTGGTAACCCATGACGAATTTCAAGTACCCAAACAAGGCTTGGCAGAAGGGACATTATTCATTGAAATAAACGGGAGCGCTTTAACCGGTGATAAAGATAAAGTTAAAATAGGAGTCTATAGCGGAGATAAATTGATGGAAACTACCACAGCTACCTTTTTAGGGCCGAGAAGTTATAAATAGAAAATGAATTCATTTTAAGAAACAAATGTTATGAAAATAAATTGGGGAACAGGAATTGTAATTGGTATCGCAGCTTTTATTTGTTTTATCATGTTTTTTGTGATAAAAATGAGCACGGACGATACGTATAGCTACGACTTAGTTGTAGAAGAATATTACAAAAAAGAACTCGCATTTCAGCAAGAAATTGATGCCGAAGAAAACTTAAAATTGTTAACCGAAAAAATAAAAGAGGAAAGAACAAACGAAGGTTGGTTGTTTACCTTTCCAAAAGAAATAAACCCTGAAAAAGTTTCGGGTACAGTGTTCCTATATAGACCGTCCAACAAGCAACTGGATTTTCAATTTCCATTGAAATTTTCCGGTTCAAATTTGCTCATACCTAACAAGCGATTGGTGGACGGTCGTTGGAACATAAACATCGCTTGGGACTACGAAGGGAAAAAATATTTATTTAAAAAAGAAATATTGCATTAAATCACTCTTTGTTTTTCCATTGCTATGGAAGTAGAGAGGTTAATCAAATAAAAATGCTACTATCAGCTCTTATATTCGGTTTATTAGGAAGCTTCCACTGTGTAGGTATGTGCGGTCCTATAGCATTTTTACTACCGGTGGATCACAAAAAACCAGTAAAAAAAGTAGGACAGATATTTTTATATCACTTCGGAAGAATTTTTGCCTATTCAATAATTGGACTTTTGTTTGGTTTGTTAGGAAAAAGCTTTTTCCTATTCGGGATGCAACAGCAATTAACCATTACGATTGGAGTGTTGATGATCATTGTGGTTTTGCTTCCTTATAAAACCTTTCAGAAATATAACTTTTCAAAGCCGCTGTTCAGAATTATTTCAAAAGTAAAAAGTGAATTAGGGACGGCATTGAAAAAAAAATCGCCCGATACCTTTTTAACTATCGGGTTCTTGAATGGATTTTTACCCTGTGGACTGGTATATATGGCTGTTTTTGGAGCCATTGCTTCTGGGAATGCCTTACAAGGCAGTTTGTATATGGCTTTGTTTGGAATAGGAACCATCCCGCTAATGACCACGGCAATTTACCTCGGAAATTTCTTGAATGTACAAGTTAGACAGCGCATTCGCGAAGCTATACCAGTATTTGTGGTGCTTATTGGTTGTTTGTTTATTATTAGAGGAATGGGATTGGGAATCCCGTATGTTTCACCCAAACCCGCTGTGGAAATGGTAAAAGCCAATTATAATTGTCAACCTGTTTCAGAAAACATGAATACTGAGTTAAATTCTAATCAATAAAATATATCAATTATGTTAAAGACAGTCATACCGTTAGTAGATTGGGGAATGGGAACCGTACTTATAGGGGTTTTTGCCTTTGTCTGTGTAGTTCTTGTCCTCCTAGTTTTAAATATGGTAAACAGCGATAAAAAAAAGTAATTAAAAACATTCAATTATGAAAACAGCAACGTTTATATACGCTTGGAACGATAGCGGTTTAATACTCACTATACTTGGTGGTTTGGTACTTCTTGCCGTTATTTTAACTGTTGTAAAACTTGTAAATAAAAAGGGTAAAAGAAAAAAAGGGATGGTGCACAACAAACCTAAAAAAAATGATGAGCCTAAAAAAAACGAACGACCACCGCACAACAAAAAGTGAGGCTAAGAAACCTTAATGATATCTCTGTATTTTTTGGAAGACAATTATCACTGTTTGGCCATTTAGCCGTTATAAAACTAAAAGGGAAGTTAAATTAATTTTTCAACTTCCCTTTTCTACTAAACCAAACTTTAAGTGTAAGCTAGTCAAGCTTCTACTTAACTCCTTAATTCTTTTTCTAATTTTGATGCTCTAGGATGCAAAATGTTGTTTTCCAAATGGATGTGCGTATGTAAATCTTGCTCAAACTCTTCAAGTTTATCATACAAGGCTCTAAATGTATTACAAGCATTTTCTGGGGGTGTGTAATTATTAGTTAATTGTGCAATTTGTTTGAATATATCACCTGCACTTTCGTGCTCGTCTTCCATCATTGCAATAGGATTTTCTACGGTTTTAAAGTGAGGAACGTCTAATGATAGGTCTTCTTTCTTGGCAAGCATCATTTTTTTGATGAATGGAAAAAGAATCAGTTCTTCCTTTTTCATATGTGCAGAAAGTTCTTTGGAAACTTCAATAAAAAGATCTCTTATTTTTAATAATTCACTATAATGATGTCCGTGAACTTTTGCCACTTTTTCTGCGTATTGGAGTAATAAAGGAATGTTTTCTTCAACATATAAATGATGAACAGAAACGATATGATCGATTAATACCTCTAATGGCCAATTAAGGTAATCGTAATCTTTATCAACTTCAATATCAAAATGGCGTAGTTCTTCAGCTATAGTGATATAGTCCAACCCTTTTTTTTCACAAGCTTTTTGAACGGATATGCCACCACCATAGCAAAAATCGATTCCATGTTTTTTAAATATGTGAGAAGTTTTAATGTTTTCGGCAACAATATCGGCGATTGTTTTTTCTTCTGTAATACTCATAATATTTCTTTTTAGTTAAACAGTCATTGAAAATAATTGTGTTTCAGGTTGTTTTCGTTGTAATAAAAGGTCGAAGGCCATACACACATTCCGAACAAATGGTCTCCCTTCTTCAGTGATATGTAGAGAATTACTTTCTATTTTTACCAACCCATCCATTTCCATTTCTTTTAGGTTTATTAATACATCAGTAAGTTCGGGAAACCAACCTTTTTCTTTGTTCCAAGAGGTTTTTAATTTGCACATTAGATTTAAAATATGCTTTCTAATGGTTAAGTCTTCTTCAGTTAATAGATGACCACGATACACCGGTATTTTTCCGTCATCTACAATCTTTTGGTATTCTTCTACGGTTTTTACATTTTGTGCAAAGCTGTACCAACTATCACTAATGGCCGAAACGCCCAAACCAATCATAGCTTGTGTTTTTGATGAGGTATATCCCATAAAATTACGATGTATGGTTTTAGTTTTAATAGCTTTGTAGAGACTATCAGACTTTAAAGCAAAATGATCCATTCCAATTTCCACATAACCGGCCTCGAGTAACATTTTTTTACCAATTTCGTATTGTTCTCTTTTTTCTGAAGCAGAAGGAAGGTCTTGATCTTTAAAACCACGCTGACCATTTCCTTTTATCCAAGGTACGTGCGCATAACTATAAAAAGCAATGCGATCTGGCATAAGCTCTTTTGTTCGCTCTATAGTATAGATAATATGTTCTTTTTTCTGAAATGGGAGCCCGAAAATAATATCGTGCCCCACAGAAGTATATCCAGCCTTTCTTGAGTTTTCTGTCGCTTTTTTTACATTTTCGAACGGCTGAATACGGTGAATGGCTTTCTGCACTGTTTCATTATAATCCTGAACACCAAAACTTACTCGGTTAAAACCCAATGAGGCGAGCATGTGTAAGTGTGCTTCGGTAGTATTATTAGGATGGCCTTCAAAACTTAGTTCTGCTTTTTCAGCTTTAACGGAATGTTCAAAAATTCCGTCGAGCAACGTTTTTAAATTTTCAGTATTAAAAAAAGTAGGGGTGCCGCCTCCTAAATGCAACTCTTTTATAATAGGTTTTTCATCAAAAAGTTGGCGATATAGTTTCCATTCTTTTAAAACCGATTGCAAGTATGGGGTCTCAACCCCATGGTTTTTTGTAATTCGTTTGTTGCATCCACAAAATGTACATAGACTTTCACAAAAAGGTAAATGAATGTAAAGGCTTATTCCTTCGGTACCATTACTTTCTTTAAAGCTCTTTTGCAAAGTTTTTCTCCACCCTTTAAATGAAAATGATTCATTTTTCCAATAAGGAACAGTTGGATAGCTTGTGTATCTTGGGCCGGCAACGTTATATTTTGAAACTAGGAAAGACATATAAAATAATTATATTTAAAATAACCCGTTGCCCAAAATTATCAACGTATTGACCAAGATGCTTAACATCAATATTTTGAATACCAATTCCGCTTTTTGCAATGTGAGTATAGAGGCGTTGTGAATACTACAGATACTTACGCTTAGAAGGACAAGGAGCATTTGAAAAAAACCGTTTCCTTGCATTAAACTAGTCATTACTGCAATAGAACCAATACAAGTGGAAAGAATAATCCCCAAAGTGGAATTTGCCATATAATTTTTCGAAAAGTCCTGATTTAATTTTGCGTATAAAGTCATAATTGTAAGTTTTAATTATGAAACAAAATTACGTCATAGAGATAGCTTAGATTATGATATAAATCAGATTATACTTTTTTATATCGTATTGTTTCTTTCTGAAATACTTGCTACTTTGTTTTCAGAACTAATAATAAATTTATTTACTTGAAGATAACCAATTAGATTTTTAAGTAGAGTAATAACTTAGAAAAAAATATGTGCATCAAAATGCCACTTAAAATAAAAAAGCTCGTAAACATTTTGTTTACGAGCTTTTAAGCGGAGAAAGAGGGATTCGAACCCCCGGAGGTGTGACCCTCAACAGTTTTCAAGACTGCCGCATTCGACCACTCTGCCATTTCTCCAAGTGTCTCATTGGGTATTCCCCAAATGCGAGTGCAAATATAACATCCTTTTTTTATTCTGAAAAGGCTTTTTTTAATTTTTAAAAACAAAGTTTCAGAAAAAAGAATCTTTTGTACCGTAACATCAAATAAGTGAGCAGATAAGGCTAACATTATTTTTTTATAAACTTTTTTGAAGACACTTTTTTATTGTCTTCGAAAAGGCCAATTTGGTAGATTCCAGATGATAAAAATGAAACATTGATATGTTTGTTTTTTTGAAGTTCCATAGTTTTTATAATACGTCCTTGCATATCGGTTATGGTAATGTGTGTTATATCTTTAAAATGACCTGTGCTTTCAAGAGTCAAGTTGGTATCTACAGGGTTTGGGTAAATTGTAAACTTCACGATCTCCACATCTGCAACACTTAATGGAAGTTCTTCAAGTGCTAATAATGGACCTCCTCCAGCTGTTGTGGCAAAGAGGCCAAAATTAGATCCGTCTGAATTTTGTGAAGGGTCCATAAATCCAGAAGCTATAACCGTTAAGGCAGCACCTTGTAAACCTGAAGATTGTAAAGGAGCTAAGTACCTTTTAAGTGTTGTGCTTTGGTCTGTGTTAGTTACGTCTATGGTATAATCTGCTGTTGGTAAATCAATATACCCTTGAAAGTCAGGATAGGCAAGATCATCTACTAATGTACCTAATTCTTGTCCAGTTTCAACAATATCGAAAGCAGGGGAATCTGTAGAGCCATTGTGAACCAACACTTCTACATTTTCAGAGTTTTCGGCTACTTCTTTAGCCATATTAAATGTGTCAAAAGATAATGGCGGTGCCGGATCATATCCCGTCTCGTTGGCAATACCATTTGCAATAATTATAACCATCTCATCACTTTCAAAAACAAAGGTCTCAGTTATAACGGCATCATCAACGCTGGTACTATTTCCTGGTGCTACTGCAACTTCAGCAGGAAAGCCTGAAGGAACATCCATAAATTCAGTTGCATTTCTAAAAGGGAAATCATCAAAAGCCAAGGTACCGTTTAGATATACATCAACTTCAGATAATAAGGCATCTGCAGAATTGTGTACAACTTGTACGCGCGCAGTTTGTGAAAACGTTACAGTAGAAAATAATACGATAATACCTAAAAGTAGAATTTTTTTCATAATCTCGATTTTAGTTAAATGTAAGTATAATTTAGCATTTCACTAAAAACGAGTCATAATCATCTGTTATAAGCTTACTTATCAATTATCGCAATAGGCTTTTTATCAAACCCAACGGCTACAAAGGTAAAGAAACCAGTTACAGCTTTATCTCGTTGGTAGCTGTACATATCTTCCATAAAAATATCAACTTTTACGACACAACTACTTTTCCCTACGGAATCAACCCGGGCGATTAATTCTACTATGGTACCTTGTGGGATAGGTGTTGTAAAGTCTATTTTATCGGTAGAAACGGTTACCACACGTTTACGTGAAAAGCGGGTGGCACAAATAAAAGAAGCTTCATCCATTAGCTGAAGGGCGGTTCCGCCAAATAGGGTATCGTAATGATTGGTAGTGTTTGGGAATACGGCTTTACAAATTCGGGTTTCGCTTTTTTCGATTAAGGCTTGTAATTCAGGCATAAAAAAGGTTTTTAGAGGTATTGCGTTTAGTTATCAGTTCGTTTGGTAGATTTTAGCTAGCTATTGTTACTTTTGCAGTACAAAGGTAACTTCATTTATGGCAACAGATATCATTGATCGATTAAAATGGCGATATGCGACTAAAAAGTTTAATTCAGAAAAAATCCTTCCGAAGAAAACACTAGAGCAACTCAAAGAAGCCTTTAATTTAACGGCAACTTCCTATGGGTTGCAACCAGTTACACTTGTAATTGTAAAAGATAAAGAGCAACGTAAAAAGTTACTGCCACATAGTTGGGACCAACATCAAGTAGTTGACGCCTCTCATTTACTGGTTTTTTGCGTGGAAGAAAAGTTAAGCCCTGAGTATATTCAGAAATATTTTAAGCGGGTAAAAACTATTCGTAATACGCCAGATGACATTTTAAAACCGTTTGAAGAATTTTTATTGGATTCGTTTGAAGAACAATCTTCCGATGAAATACGAACCTGGGCAACCAATCAAGCCTATTTAGCTTTAGGTAATTTACTTACCGTATGTGCCGCTACCAATATTGATGCCTGCCCCATGGAAGGCTTTAATCCAACAGAATATGATCGTATTTTAGGTCTAAAAGAAAAAGGACTGACTTCCGTTTTGCTACTTCCAGTAGGGTATCGGGATGAAACTGACTTTATGGCTAAGGAAAAGAAAGTGCGAAAAGATATGAAGGATGTGATTATTGAATTATAAATTTCATTTTAAAACATAAAAAAACCCGAACATAAAACATCCGGGTTTTTGAATATATAGTAGTCTAAAAGTTATTTTATCTCAACAACTTCAAGATCGAATGTCAAATCTTTACCTGCAAGTGGGTGATTGGCATCTACTACGATGCTATCGTCTTTAACTTCAGCTACACGTAACTGACGCTCAGAACCATCAGGATTTTTAGCCATAAGACCCATCCCAACTTCTGGTTTTATTTCCTCAGGAAGGTTTTCCTTAGAAACTTCTTGGAAAAGCTCTTTTTGAACATCACCGTAGGCTTCTTCTTTAGGAACATTCACTGTTTTTTTCTCGTTCACTTTCATATCAACAAGTCCTTTTTCAAAACCTGGAATAAGCATACCTTGTCCCAAAGTAATCTCTAAAGGTTCTCTTTCCAACGAACTGTCAAAAACTTGACCGTCTTCCAGCTTACCTGTGTAATGTACTCTTACTGTGTCTTTTTCCTTTACTGTACTCATAAATTTGATTTATCTAATTATCAATTGTTTATCGAAGTGCAAAACTAAGGGATATATGCCTAAATGAAGAAGAATCCCCAATAAATCCGCCTATTTGGGATAAGCTTAACACTTTTTTACTTAAATATTACTTCCAAGACATTTTCTGAAGCCGAACAGCATTTAAAATAGCCAATAATGCAACACCTACATCAGCGAATACTGCTTCCCACATGGTTGCCAATCCACCGGCACCTAATGCCATTACGATTGCTTTTACAATAAATGCCAAGGCAATATTTTGCCAAACAATATGTCGGGTCGAGCGACCTATTTTTACTGCGGTCGCAATTTTTGATGGCTGATCGGTTTGTATAATCACATCGGCTGTTTCTATGGCTACGTCACTACCCAAACCACCCATAGCGACACCCACATTGCTGGTTGCCAGTACTGGCGCATCGTTTATACCGTCACCTATAAAAGCAACTTTGGTACCCGCTTGTTGTTTTAGCTTTTCTACCTCATTCAGTTTATCTTCGGGCAATAACCCGCCTTTTGCCCAATCTATTCCTAATTCTGTTGCCACTTGTTGGGTAATGGAATCTTTATCCCCTGAAAGCATAATAATGTTGGAAACGCCCGCTTTTCTAATTTTCTGAATAGCAGCGTGTGCATCCTCTTTCAATTCATCTGCAATAATAACATAGCCTGCAAAGGTGTTTTCTATGGCGATCATTACAATAGATTCTACAATCGCTTCTGTTTCCGAAGGTACTTCAATGTTATGCGATTGTAACAACGAAGCATTCCCTACCAACACCTCTTTGTCGTTTACCGTTCCTTTCAGTCCTTTTCCGGCTACTTCAGAAACATTGGTCGCTTGTAGTTTTACTTCTTTGTCGTCGTATACTAAAATAGCTTTGGCAATCGGGTGGGTAGATTGTTCTTCCATCGCCATGAGGTAGGGCATCATTTCTTCTTCGGAAATGTTAGAAGTTTTAATTTCTTTTATTTTAAAAACCCCTTTGGTAACGGTTCCCGTTTTGTCCATCACCACCGTGTTGACTTTCGTGACGGCATCTAAAAAGGAAGCACCTTTAAACAGAATACCGTGTCTGGAAGCAGCACCCAAGCCACCAAAATATCCTAACGGAATAGAGATAACCAACGCACATGGACACGAAATAACCAAAAAGATCAACGCACGATATAGCCAAACTTCAAATATATATTCTGAAACAAAGAAGTAGGGCAGTAGGGTAAGTGCAATGGCTAAGAACACAACAATCGGCGTATATACCCGTGCAAATTTCCGAATAAACAATTCAGTCTTTGATTTTCGAGCGGTAGCGTTTTGTACCAGATCTAAAATACGAGCAATGGAACTGTCTTTGAATTCCTTGGTGGTTTCAATCTCAATAACACCTTCCAGATTAATACTCCCTGCAAATACGGCTTTGCCTTTTTTAATGGAACTCGGTTTACTTTCCCCCGTAAGCGCTGCGGTATTGACCGATGCTTTTTCAGATAGCAAAACTCCATCCAACGGAACTTTCTCTCCAACACGCACTTGCACGGTTTCCCCAACTTTTACGGTATCCGGCGGTACCGAAACAAAATCGTTAGTACGTTTTACCAACGCTTCATTTGGTCGGACGTCCAACAAGGCTTTAATGTTTCCTTTGGCTTTCTTTACAGCAGCGCCCTGAAATAATTCCCCTACCGCATAAAACACCATCACGGCAACGCCTTCAGGGTATTCTCCAATGGCAAAGGCTCCCATGGTGGCAATGGACATTAATAAAAACTCTGTAAAAAAGTCTCCGTTTTGGATACTGACCCATCCTTGTTTTAAAACAGGTAGGCCTACGGGTAAATAGGCAATGACATACCAAGCGATGCGAACCCAACCGGTAAAGAAAGAAATTTCAAAATAGTCTAAACAAATACCTACTACAAGTAGTATAAAACTAAAAATAGCTGGAATGTAAGTTTTGAAATCTAAAGCGCCGCCTTCATGATTGTGACCGTCATTGGATGTGTGTTCGGGCTCATCGTGTGCGCAACAAGCGGCTTGAGGTTTACAAGTATTGGGATTTTGCTTCATAGCCTAAATAGGTTTTTCTATTTAATTTTAGTGCAATATCCCCATAATTATAGTGCAATGGAAGTGCATTAACTTCCGCTGCAATCGGAACAGATTCCTTTTACCACCAAATTAACATCTTCTGCTACATAGCCATCGGGTAAGCTGATCTGTGGAATCTTATGTTCGGTTAAGCAAACGGTTTTGTCGCAATTGCTACAATGAAAGTGTAAGTGCAAATCATTCTCTATCTCACAATTACAGCCTGGTTCACAAAGCGCATATTTTGAAATCCCCGTGCCATCGTCTATTTGATGTACAATTCCCTTCTCTTCAAAGGTTTTCACGGTTCTATACAACGTAGTTCGGTCTGCTTTAGTGAAAGCAAGCTCAATATCGGTCAAGGCTACGGCAGTATTCTGCTTCGCTAATTGTTGATATACCAACGTTCGCATGGCCGTTGGGCGGACTTCTTTATCGGTTAACTTTTTATCTATTTCGTTCATTTCTTTAAAAGGTTTTAGAGCTTATAGGCTTTGATACCCTTAAAGGTCTATTATTCTTATCAAACTTTCAACTTCTAGCGTCGGTATTTTCGATACAAATTCGTGATCCCTGCCGGTCTCTCGAATTTACTCAAACACCTCTCTCGCCGGTGCCTGAGTGGTCCGACGATAGGAGAGGTGTGTTGTGCTAAGCTTGTCGAAGTATATCGAAAGCTCAACTTCAAACTTCCGTCTTCCAGCATCAAGCATCCAACTTCCGTCTTCCAATACTGGTATTTTCGATACAAATTCGTGATCCCTGCCGGTCTCCCGAATTCACTCAAACACCTCTCTCGCCGGTGCCTGAGTGGCCCGACGATAGGAGGGGCGTATCGAAGGTACACCTTAATGACTATGCCCAGCCTCACCTTTTTTCCATTCAGCTAATAGGTAATACGCATTATTAAAAGCCAATTGGGTGTCTGGGGCAAGGGGTTTTAAAAAATTAACGGCAACCCATTCGCCATCTTTGGCGCCAGTGGTGATCTCTACCGGCTTTAAACTCCAGGCATCGCCTTCTTTCTCTACCGTAAAAGCATACTTTTTATCCCCGTCTGTACCAATGGCACTTTCTGGTAAGGCTTTTGTTTGGCTTTCATCAGTCTGTATACGACCTTGAATATACATACCAGGAATTAAATGTCCTTCTTTGTTTTCTATTTCGGCGTGTACGTGTAACGCTTTCGGATTCTCTTCAAAGGTTTGCCCTACGGAATAGATTACAGCCGATAACTCTTTACCCGGAATGGACTGTACATTAAACGTAACGGTCTGTCCCTTTTTTATTTTGTACACGTCTTTTTCAAATACCATAAGGTCTGCGTGTACGTGATGGGTGTTGACAATCTCAAACAGATTCGTTTGTGGGTCGACATATTGCCCCGTCTTTACCTGCACTTTTTGCACCGATCCTTCTATGGGGCTTCGTAGGGCTACGCGTTGGTAGATGGTGCCTTTTTGTACTCCGGCTGCGCTAATGTTTAATTGCTTTAGCTGTGCCTTTAAGCCTTGCGCTAAGCTTTTTGCGGCTTGGTATTGGGCTTCCGTTTTTTGGAAGTTCATCCCTGAGCCTACGCCTGCCTCGTATAGTTTTTGTTGCCGTTCATATTCTTTCTGAAGAAACTGACGATTGCTATACGCATCTAGATACTGCGTTTGCTTCTCGATGATGTTGGGGTGCGATAAATAGGCGAGTATCTGTCCTTTTTTTACTTCATCTCCTTCTATAACTTCTATGGAAACCACATTGGCGCCCACTACCGAAGTGACCATTGCTTCGTTTTGTGGCGGTACTTCCAGTTGGCCGTTGGCTTCTACAAAACCTGTCATTTTACGATCTTGTAGGGTATTGGTCTCCATTTGTAAGGCTTCAAACTGTTGTGCCGAAAGCATCACTTCTTCTACGTGAGGCTTTTTGTTTGCTGTTTCTTCTGAAGTAGTGTTCCCTTCAGGTTTGGTATTCGAATCTCCGCAAGAAGCTAAACTTAAAGCAGTGATTACGAATAGACTCAATATAGGGTTTATAACTTGTTTCATAGTCTTAATTATTAAAATAGTGTAGTTGAAATACGGATTGTAAATAGTTGTGTAACGCATCGAGTGCGTCCATTTCAGTTTGTATGGCATCGCGCATCAATTGCGTAAATGCGGCATAGTCCACCGCGCCTTCTTTATAGGCTAATAGTGCGCCTTTTCGTTGCTCTTTGGCAAGGGGCAGGGCTTCTTCTTTATAAAACTGCCACGAGGCTTCCCATTTCTGAAAGGTCTGCACAGCTTGTTGATGGGTGGCTTCTATTTGTTGTTTGTTGAAAGCAGCTTGGTTCTTAGCAATCTCCGTTTCTATTTTGGCAGCCTTTGCTTTGCTACGTTCGGTGCCTGAAAACAGCGGAACGGATATTCCAGCCTGATATCGGTAAAACCCAGTAGATCCATTTACCTTTTGTAAGCCGCCTTGTAAGTTGAGCGTCGGTAACAAATTAGCGCGAGCGGCTTTGTAATCGGCTTCGGCGGTTTTTATTTGTTGTTCGGAAAGCTGTAGCTCTGGGTGTTGCTCAATTGTTGCTGAAAGCTGCTGCATCCCCAGTTCGTCTACCTCAAAGGTATCGGGGACCGTGTAAAAGGTATCGGACACCAACCAGAGGTTAAGCTGTTGTAAGGCGATTTGATAATCACTTAACGCCTGTTGCTTTTTGTTGGTGATCTGTAACGCCTGATTCTTCGCTGAAGCATATTCCAGTTTCGAAATCGCTTCTACTTCATAATTGAGCGATACGGCTTCTGCAAAGCGCGTATAAATGGAATCCAATTCTCGGTACAAGTCATACTTTCGCTTTTCCTGAAAGGCTTTCGACCATGCTTCTTTTACCGCTTGGGCGACTTGTAATTCCGATAGTTCCAAAGCAGTTTCAGCTAAAGCGATGTGTTGCTGGCGTTGCTTGTTTTTTGCGCTAATACCCAGCAAGTCGATGCCTTGTTGGCCAATACCTACTGTGGTATAAACACCTTGCTCGTCATTGATTTCTTCACCACTAGTAAACACCGTGGTTTTTCCGAAGTCATAGGCTGCACCTTTCATAGCCGATTCCCGTTCAATTTCTAGCTGTTTCTGTTTTAAAAGTGGATAGTTCTCATGGGCGGTTTCTACTGCTTTTTCCAGTGTAATGGGTAAAAGGTCTGTTGTTGGGTTTATTTCAGCTTTGGAAACTTCCTGTCCATAACTAGGGACAAAAAAAGCTGAAATTCCTAACAAACCTACAATCAGCAAGGTGGTTGCTAGTACTGGTTTTTTTATCATTTTTCGCTCTTTTCGTTTTTCTATCCATTGGTAACAGATAGGCAGAATAAACAAGGTTAATAGGGTAGAGGTGACCAATCCACCAATTACCACCGTTGCCAAAGGTCGTTGTACTTCCGCGCCGGCAGATGCTGATATCGCCATGGGTAAAAACCCTAAGATATCGGTAAAGGCGGTAAGCATAATGGGGCGGATACGCCGTTTGGTTCCTTGTATAATACGATCTTTTAAATTGGTAACACCTTCTTCTTTCAGTTCATTTAAACCACTAATCATCACCAGTCCGTTTAAGACAGCCACCCCAAAGAGGACGATAAAACCTACGCCTGCCGAAATACTAAACGGCATATCCCGTAACCACAACGCAAAGATTCCGCCGATGGTTGCCATCGGGATGGCAAGGTAGATCATCACGGTTTGCGGGAACGACTGCAAGGCAAAGTAGATTAGAATAAATATCAAAATCAAGGCAATGGGTACCACTGTTTGCAGCTTGCTACTGGCTCGCTCCAGATTCTCAAAAGCGCCGCCATAGCGAATAAAATACCCAGGTGGTAATTCAAACTCAGCATCTAACTTATCTTGTATGTCTTTTACTACCGACTTCACATCCCGATCCCGAATGTTGATTCCCACATAGGTGCGTCTGTTAGTGTTGTCCCTACTAATCTGCATAGGGCCGGGTTCGTAGCTTATCTTGGCTAGTTCGCGTAAGGGTATTTGTGACCCATTGGGGATATTGACATATAGGTTTTCAATATCCGAGATATTGGTACGGTTTTGTGCTTTTAAACGGACTACTAAATCAAAGCGTCTTTCTCCCTCAAAGATGACGCCTGCTGTACCGCCTGCAAAAGCGGCTTGTACGGTATTGTTCAACGTATGGATGTCTAAGCCATATTGTGCCAACTTGCTTCGGTTGTAGTCAATGGTAATTTGTGGCAAGCCAACGGTGGCTTCCACTTTCATATCGGCTACGCCGGGAATATCGGCAATGAGGGTTCCTATTTCTTCAGCTTTACTGGCGAGGATATCCAGATCTTCCCCAAACAACTTAATCGCCACATCTTCCCGAACGCCAGTAAGCAGTTCGTTGAAGCGCATTTCAATGGGTTGGGTAAACTCAAAGTTGACACCGGGTACTACGCTAACCGCCTCTTTTATTTTATTGACCAGCTCTTGTTTCGAGTCCGCTGAGGTCCATTCATCCGTAGGTTTCAGAATGACGAAAACATCTGCAATATCCATCGGCATGGGGTCAGTTGGGACGTCGGCTACGCCTATTCGGCTAATGACGTCTGTGGCTTCGGGAAACTGCGCCTTGACAATATGTTCTACCTTGGTAGTGGTCTCAATACTTTCTGAAAGCGAACTTCCGGGTTTTAAGATGGCGTGAAAGGCAATATCGCCTTCATCCAACTGCGGTATAAACTCACCGCCCATTTGGGTAAACGTAAAGATTGCCAAGGCAAAGAAGCCTATCGCAACCCCAATGATGAGTTTTCCTTTCTTTAGGGATGTGTTCAGTAAGGGTTGGTATTTACTTTCAATCCAAGCGACAAATTTGTCTCCGTATGATCGCTTTTCAGATTTTGAAACTTTCAGAAATAATGCTGAAACCATCGGTACGTAGGTCAAACAAAGGATCATCGCGCCAATCATCGCAAAGATAAAGGTCAACGCCATGGGTTTAAACATCTTGCCTTCCACACCTTCTAACGCGAGAATGGGCAGGAATACAATTAAAATAATGAGCTGTCCAAAGAAGGCCGCATTCATCATCTTTTTGGATGCCTTGGCGGTGACTTCATTTTTGGTCTCTTTGGTAATGGACTTATTTTTCCGTAGATAGGAATAGAGCATAAACACCGTTCCCTCTACAATAATCACTGCGCCATCGACTATAATTCCGAAGTCAATAGCCCCCAAACTCATCAGGTTGGCCCAGACGTCAAATACGTTCATTAAGATAAAGGCGAACAACAACGATAACGGGATGGTCGAAGCCACAATCAAGCCGCCGCGCCAGTTTCCTAATAGCAAGACCAAGACGAAAATAACAATCAATCCACCTTCTAAGAGGTTACCGGTAACCGTGCCGGTGGTTTCGGAAATCAATTCACTACGGTCTAAAAAGGGAACAATGGTCACACCTTCGGGCAATGATTGTTGTATTTGTGCCACGCGTTCTTTTACGTTCTCAATTACTTCGTTCGAGTTGGCACCTTTCAGCATTAAAATCATCCCGCCAACAGCTTCGCCCTTCCCATTTTTAGTAAGCGCACCATAGCGTACGGCACTGCCAATGGTGACCGTCCCCACATCTTTAATCGTTATGGGGATGCCCTTTTGGTTTTTTACAACTATATTCTCGATGTCGCTCACGGTACGCGCCAACCCTTCACCTCGGATAAAGTTTGCCTGATGGTTTTTTTCGATATACGCCCCTCCCGTGTTTTGGTTGTTTGTTTCCAAAGCGGTGTACACATCAGAAATCGTAATCCCAATGGCGCGTAGTTCGTCTGGATCGACGGCTACTTCGTATTGTTTTTTGTTTCCGCCTACGGCGTTCACTTCAATTACTCCTGGAACCATCGCCATCTGCCTGCGGACGATCCAGTCTTGCATACTTCGCAATTCGGTGGCGGTGTATTCGTCTTTGTAAGCTTCGTCCACTTCTAGGGTGTATTGATATATTTCGCCCAATCCTGTGGAAATAGGCCCCATAGACGGTTCCCCAAATTCATTGGGGATCTGTTCTTGTACTTCGGTTAGCTTTTCGGCTACCAATTGCCGGGGCAGGTAAATGCCCATGTCGTCGTCAAAAACAATGGTGACAACCGACAGCCCGAAGCGGGATACCGAGCGTATTTCGGAAACATTGGGTAGGTTGCTCATCGCCACTTCTACGGGATAGGTAACAAACTGCTCAATATCTTCCGTGCCCAGGTTGGGCGATTGGGTAATTACTTGTACCTGATTGTTGGTGATGTCCGGTACCGCATCAATGGGGACTTGCGTCATACTCCAAATACCCGCACCAATGAGCGCGAGGGTCATGAGTCCCACTATAAACTTGTTATTGATGGAGAAATCAATGATTTTATTGATCATAGGTATGTTTTTGATAGCGCTAGTATTTGTGTTATTGAAGCATAAAGTGTGTATGCCTTAATAATCAGATGTCTAGCTTAATAAAATGATAAAGCGTTATAGTACGCTTGTTATTTTTGTTAAAGGAAAGGAAGGGGTCTAAACTGAACGATGCTGTCTGTTCGAGCGGATACGGTTGTCAGTTCGAGCGCAGTCGGTTGTCAGTTCGAGCGCAGTCGAGAACTAACAATCCATAACTGCCACTGAGGTCTCGACTGCGCTCGACCGGACATTAAAATGTATGTTTAGATATGTAAAACCCCTTTCTTATCCGCGAGGCGGTTGGAGTAGGGTATGGGGAATGTCTTCTCCCAAACTGTCAAAGTGTAAAAAGATATGGTCTGAGATTGCTAGGTCGATGGGCTCAAAAGCCGTGGTACCGATATCCAGTGTATGGACGTGGCAACAGTGACATTGACAAAAAGGGGTGCAATCGTCACTATCTTGGTGTTCGTGGTCGATGTCTTGGGTACTGACCATCTCTGTCTGTGTGTCGTCTTGGCTAGGGGCGCTATCGCTACAGGGCACTATATTGAGCCCTAAAAAGTAAATAGATAATATGACTGCCAAAACTTTCACGTAACAAATATAGGGAAATATGGATGCAATTGGGTTGCAAATTACAGTAAGTGAAAAGGTTATTGTAGTTAAACAAATCTACCCACAATACTTTTCTCTTAATAACGTAGCTTCACGGTCCGAGGAATAACCATGTAGCAATAACCCTTCGGTGCAGTTAATACGCTTTTCCACTATTTGTTTAATTACGTAGTCTTTATATGCATCGGTGTTTTTAAACTGTTTCGGGATAAGTTTTATAGTTGTTTTGCCACCTAGTTGTTCAAATTTTCCATCTATCACCAGTGTTAGAATACACTTTTCTAATTTTTGTTGATGTGCTTTGTTTTCGAGTTTAAAATGCAGTTCAATAGTGTCTTGGGCAGTAGCCATTTTTAGCGTATTAGTTAAGCCTAAGCTGTGGCGTTCATTTGGGGTACGATACCCTAGATTTATATTTTGATTGTAATACGCCACACATGCGACTGAAAACTGGATAATATCTGAATACTGGATTCTTTTCTTATGGTCTAAAATTAACTCAGTATCGGTAAGTTCTATAGATCCTTTGTTGGTGATTTCAATACGCTCATAATCAAAAAATTGATAGAAATAAGCAATTAAAATAAGCAATCCGCCTATCACAAATAAAGCAGTTATAACCCAAGTGAGTACCCCGGTAGGGGCAATATATTGATCAATTAATAAAATCACTAACCCTAATCCCCATACACAAAGCCCTCCTAAGTATAATTGTATGGTTATAGATAGTTTTTCTTTTACTACTTGGTGGGTGTAGGAGGTGAAGGTCACGTTTTTTGTCTAATTTGATATAAGGTAAATGGAGTCACAATTATTGTTACTTTGAATCTTCAATTACAATAGAATTTGCAATATAATCGTGAATGGCTTTTCTTTTTTCATTGCCTGTTGTTGTTAATAACGAAATCCATCCTAGTAGAAACTTGAAAATAAAACGAAGTACGGCGTGTGGAAACAAGATATTTTTACTGGGATTGGTATCACGCTTTACCAATATATTATTGTATAAATGGCCAATAGTCCCACCAAAAGTACTTATAAAGATAGGATCATATAAAATAAATATAAATGCAAAAACCATTATACGTAAATAATCTGGTACGCTTTCAAATAATGAAAACAACTCACTAGCGCCATACATCATGGCAATTAGAATCACCGCATCAATAAAAGCAGCTTTAATTCGGTCGGGTAGAGTGGCGTAGGTTAGTTGCATTGTTTAATAAACTGTATTATATTATTTAATATATTTTAATTTCTATGAATTAGTCAGTAGATACTGGCTTAGCAGTTACAAATGGATTCAGGCGTAGTCTAATCCACCGATACAATCATAGCGAACTGGTATCTGCAAATTAAGTTTATACTTATTAGTATTAGATTATCTTTCCAAAATTTCTATATCAGATCGAGTTTTTAATCTCCTCATTAAAGAAAAGACTGCTATTCCTACAATGATTATATATCCAATAATAAGTTTTGGAATACCAAGTTTTGCTATCAGCAGAACCATTCCGTTTATTCCAAGGCGTCCACCTCCAACAATTTCATAATTATACCCTTTTGATATTTCGACAGCAAAATACATTGCCCAAATGAAAATTCCTGTAGCAATTAAAATCCCAAATATTTGGGGTTTGGTATATTTAAAAATATTTGGTAATTCAGACCTATAGTTTAAATTAGGTAATTCTTGCTTTAAAAGATTAAAAATCTCATTTTTTTGAGTTTCATTTTCGAGTTTTATTTCCTCTTCAGAATCAGAACCAAAATATATCTTGATTTGTTTAGAATTTTGCTGATTTTCAATTCGTTTTATATATCTAAAAGGAATACTATAAACGTTTTTTAATTTTTCAATATCTTGAGTATTAACCTTAATTTTATTCAGCTCTTCACGAACTGGGTTTCCTTTGTAAATGCAATTGTCTCGAATTAGAATAAGTTTGTCAGATTTTGGTTCTGTTGGCTTCCAAATTTGATTCATTCTTTTCTTTCATTAGATTAATGCTAACGGTTTCGTATAACAGTCAGTTACGGCTTAAAGTTAAACAATCTTTCGGATAAGCACCTACGGTAGCAATTACGCGTGGATTCGGACGCAGTCGAATCCGCCGTAATTGCGGTTATACATCTTAAGTTTGATTTTTAATGAATC
>NZ_CAXBCK010000041.1:0-33421 GCF_963974425.1 uncultured Marixanthomonas sp. | reverse complement strand
CAAAACAAGCTGGACACTACCAAAACTATCGGCCCAGTTATCCAGATGATATGTTCACTTGGCTAGCTTCACTTACCCCCAACCACGAATTGGCGTGGGACTGTGGTACGGGCAATGGACAGGCGGCAGTCGGGTTGACGCCTTATTATAAAAAAATATATGCTACGGACCCCAGTGAAGAGCAAGTAAAGCATGCCGTAACTCACCAACAGATTACGTATCGGGTAGAAAAGGCAGAGGAGACAGCATTAGCAGCTGTTTCGGTTGATATTATAACCGTGTCACAAGCATTGCATTGGTTTGATTTTGATAGCTTTTATACTGAAGTTAATCGAGTACTAAAACCAGATGGGGTGTTGGCAGCTTGGACCTACGGCATACCCAAAATCTCTGAAAAAGTAAATAAGGTAATTGCGTATTTTCACGACACTGTATTAGACGGCTACTGGAAACCGGGTAACCAATTGGTAGCTGAAAAGTACCAGACGATACCGTTTCCGTTTGAGGAGATAAAGACACCTGCCTTCAGCATACAAAAAGAACTGACCTTAGAAGATCTTATCGGACTTCTCAACAGTTGGTCTGCAGTGCAACGGTATCAAAACAAAAATGGTCAAAACCCGATTGATAAAATAAAAGCTGATGTAACAACCGCTTGGCAAGAAGGAGATAATACAAAGGCTTCTGAATGGGAAATCACTATGCGGGTAGGGAGGTAGGTGAGAAAGACAAAAATAGCTTGTTAGTGGAAAATATTAACACGGGTAGAAAAATAAAAGACATGAATAAAAAACGGACTTTACTATTTATAGTTTTTATAATAACAACAATAGTATCGTGCTCATCTGAAGATGATAAAATATCTTGCTCTGAATTAAACATTTTTGATCCAAGTGATAACCCTTGTGAAGTTTATGCTGAAGATTATAATTGTAGCTGTAATTAAACGAGTTTAAGTTTTTGTTGATAGCAAAATCAAAATAGCTTATTGGTGAAAATACCAACAAGGCAATACACGCCACGCAGTTACAATATATCTACATTTCTTCTTATATTGATAACGTAACGTGTTTGCGTAAACAATTGCTTATTAGAAATTATTAAACCTCATTAAAAATGAACAAATCACTACTATTTTTTTTAGTATGTTTAGTTATCAGTACGATGGCTTACAGTCAAGACTGCCCAGAACCAACAGAAGAAAAGTATATAAATGTATTGGGTTTTTCTTTCACCGATGAATATGTGGAATGCCCCGTAATTATAGAGGCTGAATACTTAAAAGTGGGGTATTTAAAAAAGTATAAAAAGCCACGTAAATTCAAGAAGAAGTTTTACTTTCAATGTCTACCTATAGGGGGTAAACTTAAACCTGCTCCTATTACTAACGAAATGAGTGGTGACATATTTGTTATTGACAAAGAAATGGCCAATGTGATAATTGATTTGGAAAAAGGAGATAAAATTAAAGTGACTGGAACAAAATTTATACACACCTATTTCGGAAAGGAGTTATCTACTTTCTTTAATGTACAACAGGTGGAGAAAGTGGAGTAATGGTATCTATAATTAAACCAGTAAGCATTATAATTAGCTTAGGCAAGTCTACTAAAACATCAATAAGTGTCAACTAAAAAAACAATTGAATGGGATTATTCAACAAATTACTAGGAAACGCCAGTGCGGTTCCTCCTGAAAAGCTAAAAGAAAAATACGGACGTTTACTAATTTCTAATGAACAAATTGAGCTTGGCTTTAAACTATTTAGAGATACGTTTATGTTTACCGATAAACGCTTAATATTAATAGATGTTCAAGGCCTTACGGGGAGTAAAATTGAGTATAAATCGATGCCTTATAAAAGTATTTCAAGGTTTTCCTTAGAAACTTCTGGCACGTTTGATCTGGATGCAGAATTAAAAATATGGATATCCAGCGAAAACACGCCTTCGGTGAGTAAAAAGTTCAATAAAAAGATTGATGTGTACGAGGTGCAACAATACTTAGCAGAAAAGGTGATGTAATAGTAGTCGGTATTATAATTTTCCACGAAAGCTTAAAATTCAATCACATCACTCTCTGCGGGTAATGCGTTATTAAAGTCTTGAGCTGTAGTAGGAGTGAAAGGTGTTAACGGCGGTTCATCTAAGTACCCCGGAGGTAGTTGTCCTAGCTTTTTAAACTGTGGAAAAGCGTACGGAAGGCTTTCAAAATAGAGTCCGTCTTCATATTTCTGTATTTGTTTACTCTCTGGATTGGTGAGTACATGCATATGTAAATGTGGCGCGGATGAGTTACCTGAGTTTCCCAAACGGCCTAATTCTTGTCCAGTAGTGACAACTTCGCCTGCTTGCACAGTTACTGAATTGGGTATAAGATGGCAATAGGTGCTAATGGTACCATCAAAGTGCTCTATATACACAACATTTCCGGTTACATTTTCAATAGAAATATCATAGTCGTATTCGCCGGGCGTTTGATGATCAGGGATAGTGTTTTTAGTAAATAAAACAGTGCCACTTGCTACAGCGGCTACTGGTTGATTATAGCAATACCAATCTTCGAGTGAAGTTCCATCGTTTTTGTAAGGAAGTCCATTTTCAATTTGGGCATAATCAATAGCATATCGCTGTGGATTGTTTCCTATTAAATAGCCATCTTGTTCGGGATCATAAATAGGTTCAGGGTAAGGAAATATCGCTCTTGTGTGGTACGAAGTGTTGCCAGGAGCACCTTCTGCCAACCACACACCTTGAGGGACGGGGAAGGCTATGTTTTTGGCTTCGGGATACTGTTTGCTAATAGGTAAGGTGAAGTTTTCTACCAGGTTAGTACCATCAGTATTCGTATAGTAAAATTGATGGGTTAGTTGTTCTTTTTCCCAACCCGTTTCAGGATACGCTAACCAAATACTTGCCAAATGCAGATTGTCTTTGGTTATAAAATCGGAATAGGTTTGTATCAATTCACTATTGTAATAAACTTCTAGTTTGTCTAAAGCAGGAGCCTTTATATGTAACTCGTATACCAACCAACTACCTTCGGTATTATCCACTTTCACGGGGCTTGTGGGTAAAGCAACATAAAATACTTGTTGATTATTTGTTGTCGTGTCGTCTGCTTTACACGAATAGGTAAATATAAATAGGCTTATAAGGATTATTTTAAGGTATTGTAAACGCATAGAACCTGTTTAATAGATGGGTGTACCAGTTAGTATTAAGAGTAAATATAGAAAATAATTACAACTTGATACGGTAGCGATACTTTGGAAACAAAGTGTTTTAGGTATATTTGATGAAGAACGTTATTATGTAACAATAAACGAATGACCTATAAAACCTTTGAAACTGAACGGTTGCTGTTACGCCCCACCGATCCACAAGATGCCGATTTAATCTTCAGGCTATTGAATACTCCAAAATGGTTGGCTTATATAGGTGATAGAAATGTAACGTCTATCGAAGAAGCGAAAGCATATATTACAAATAAAATGACACCACAATTAGAACGTCTTGGCTACGGGAACTATACCGTAATTAGAAAAGAAGATGGTAGCAAGTTAGGGTCCTGTGGTATCTATGATAGAGAAGGAGTAGAAGGAGTGGACATTGGTTTTGCCTTTCTTCCCGAGTTTGAAAGAAAAGGATATGGCCTTGAAGCAGCCACTAAAATAAAGGAAACTGCCTTTTCTGAATTTGGCATCAATCACATGCAGGCGTATACTTCAAAAAAGAATAGTAGCTCCCAAAGGCTTTTAGAAAAATTAGGTCTACAACAAACCGGAACTACATTTCTACCTAATGATAACGAGGAACTTTTTGTATATAGTATTTCTAATACAAAATCGTAGGAGGTTATAACCCATAAAATCCTAAATCTTACTTAAAATAAACTATATATGTAACTAGTTACGTATATAGTTTGTATATTTGCGTAACTGGTAACGTACTTTTAAATATGGAAGAAGATTTTTTAATAGAAATGGGCTATCCTGGCTTAACTGCAAGGTTAAAAAGGTTAAGTGATTTGTTTGTTTATCAAACCAAAGAGTTTTATAAAGAGCATAATTTGGATATAGAACCCAATTGGCATATGATATTTTTAATTCTGAAAAAACATAATCAATTAACAGTAATGGAAATTTCAGAATTGCTACATCTATCACATCCGGCTATTGTAAAATTGATTAATAAAATGAAGAAAAAGGGATATATAGATTCAGTTAAAGACAAAAATGATTATCGAAAATATCAATTAACATTATCAAAAAAAGCCAAGGAAAGATTACCTGTTCTAGAAGCGTATTGGTCAGCCGGAGAGCAAGCTCTGGAAGAGTTATTAGAAGGAAACCGCAAATTATTGGAACAACTTAGTATTGTAGAAAAGAATATTGAAGATTCAGATTTTAAAACTAGAATGGAACAATTACTAAATAAATAAATGTTAAATGTCTTATTATGCAAACACTTATAGATATAATGGGATGGGTAGGGTCTTTTTTTATACTCCTATCATACGGACTCACCTTATCAAAAAAAAGAGATTTTAGTGTACCAAGCCGCTATCTGAATATGGTAGGAGGGATGCTTATTGCAATTAATTGTTTATACTATAATGCAATACCTCCCTTTGTCACCAATTTAATATGGAGTATTATAGCTATACTTTCTATTTATAGAGCGCGAAAACATTTTATAAATACAGGTAAGCAATAAGGAACTTAGCGATACGGTAGTACCATAGATCTTTTCTTTAAAACTAGGTAGAAACATTACTTTTCACTTTTGTAGAAACAATGATAAAGAGAAGCTATTTGTCTATTCTATTTCTTCGGAAAGCTTTTAAAATAACTAAAACAAGTATATTTGATGCTTCATTAGCACTTCTAACAAATTGTCGAAAAGTAGAGTAGTCCGAGTTTCTAAAAAAGCAGGTAAAATGTTACTTGTCTTACTAGTAATCCTAATAGCAACAACCCTTTTATATATGCGAAAAAGTATATTTGGCAAATCACCTTCTGGTGAACGCCTAGAACAAATAAAACAATCGCCTAACTATACCGATGGGGCTTTTCAAAATCTAAGTGAAACGCCTCAGTTAGCGGAAGGCTATACAATGGGAGGCGTGCTATATGATTATTTATTTACAAAAAAACCACGTTTAAAACCCAAAGGAAATATACCTTCTGTACAAACTGATATAAAAGCAATTTCACCAAATGAAGAGGTATTACTATGGTTTGGACATTCGTCTTATTATGTGCAATTGGAGGGCTTGCGAATATTGGTAGACCCTGTCTTTAGTGGTAACGCTTCACCTATTCCAGGAACCACGAAGTCGTTTAAAGGCACCGAGTTGTATACTGAAGCCGATTTTCCAGAAATCGATTACTTGTTTATATCTCATGACCATTACGATCATTTGGATTATAAAACCATGAAAGCACTACAATCTAAAGTAAAACACGTAGTTTGTGGTTTGGGCGTAGGGGCTCATTTAGAATCTTGGGGATATACAAAAGAACAACTATTGGAAAACGATTGGCATGATAGGGTGTCCATGGGAGCATCAGTTACTGCCCATGTACTTCCAACACGGCACTTTTCGGGAAGGACCTTTTCACGAAACTATACGTTGTGGTGTTCGTATTTACTAGAAACACCTACCATGAAAATTTATATAGGAGGCGATAGTGGGTATGATACACATTTTAAAATGATAGGCGATAAGTTTGGACCAATAGACCTTGCTATTTTAGAAAACGGACAATATAATAAAGCGTGGCGCTATATCCATTTATTACCAGAAGAGCTACCGGTAGCAGCTCAAGATTTACAAGCAAAACGCCTTTTTCCAGTACATTCGGGTAAGTTTGTTTTAGGAAATCATCCTTGGGATGAACCTCTCAAGAAAATAAGTGAAAATATAAAAGCTACTAATATAGGTCTGGTAACTCCCAAAATAGGTGAAGTGGTTCGATTAAACGATACTACTCAAACCTTTAAAGCTTGGTGGGCTGATGTAGAGTAAGTTCTTACAGTTTTTTATACTAATAAAAATCAGTACCTTGAGTAGGTAACCAATACTAAAATAGATTTTTGTAATGCGCACCTTCTTAATCCTTTCAACCCTATTTTTAATAACAATAACCAAACTTAGTGCTTGTACATGTGCAGAAGAAAACAATTCGTTTCGAAAAAAAGTAAAAACCGAGTTTCTAAGTTCAGATGTGATTTTTACAGGCACCGTTCTTTCACGAAAGGAAGTTTCTAATACCTCACGTAAAGTATTTGGAAGTCCTGTTATGTTTACTTTTAAAATTTCAGAAATGATAAAAGGAAAACTGCAACATGCTCAAATTGAAATCCTAACCAATAGCGATGGAGCTAGTTGTGGGTATGATTTTGAAGTAGAAAAAACCTATTTAGTATATTCACGACAGTCTGATTACTACACTCATGTAACAAAATCAAAATCTGATTTAACAACAGGATTGTGTACTAGAAATCAAAAACTGAAAGACACTCGTAAAAAAGAACTTAGAATTCTCTCTAATATGGCACGAAGCGGTAAATAAAAAATGGCATAATTATAGTGGAATAACAATTACAACGTCTAACTATAAAAGCTATTTAAATGAGAAATGTACTGCTACTTTTTATATTGTTTACAAATACAATACTAACTGCCCAAACATCACAATTTACAGGAGAATATGGAAAACGTACTGAAACCAAAGAAGGTACTGTCATAGAATATACCCTTTCCTTAAAACCAGATGGAAATTTTACTTTTCACTTTTATAGAAACATTGACCCGACACAGCCCAAGGAAAATTTCTACGGAAAAGGAACGTGGGAAGCAGATAAAAAGAGCGTTCTTTTTTACACCAATAAAGAGAATGATATAGACGAAAAATATACCTTAGACTTTACCAATACTAAAGCAAGGTTTATAAAGAAAACACCAAGAGGTGAAACAGCGGCCAATAAAAAAACGTATTTTTTGTTTTATGATTCTAAAATCTCTTGGATTAAAGGGTTAAAGCTTCATAAAAAATGATAATAAAAAAGCCTTCCGTAATAAAAGGACTTTTATACTTTAGATTGTTAGTATTATGGAAAGAACAATCCTTTCCTATATAGAGAAATTGCCTGTAGGATATTCCGTAGTATGGTATCGTAAAAAAAAGTACGGCGTCTCTAGAACTGATTATAATGATGGGAAGAGCATAAAAGTGTATGCAGAAGAATTAGGAGGAACCGATTTTATAAGCCTAAATTAGTATATAACTTCCAAAACTGAAATAGTAAAGCCTTGTGAAATGCCTGAAAAGAAAGTGATTGACTTTTTAAATAACTACGAGCTTATTAAACCCAATAAATAAGAAACCTATGAACGTAGAAAAAATAGCATTAGGCGGTGGATGTCATTGGTGTACCGAAGCAGTTTTTCAATCGTTGGTTGGTGTAGATCGGGTAGAGCAAGGATACGTTGCTTCAACAGGCAATAATACTAATTTTTCTGAAGCGGTAATTGTTCACTTTAATACGGAAGAAATCAGTCTGAAAACACTTATTGAAATTCATCTGCACACTCATAAAAGTACTTCAAATCATAGCTTTCGAGAAAGGTATCGATCGGCTGTGTATTATTTCAATGAAAAGCAAGAGCAATTGGCTCAGGAGTATATTAAAAGTCTGCAACGGGATTTTGATGAAATGATTATCTCTGAAGTGCTTCCTTTTTCAGCTTTTAAACCCTCAAGAGAATCTCTGCATAATTATTACAAAACAAACCCTGAACGACCTTTCTGCAAACGTTTTATAGATCCAAAAATAAAACTTCTCTTACATCGCTTTTCAAAACATACGAGAAGTATGGAGCATCCGGTATGAAAAGAGTAGTGGGAAAATTATTTTGGTTTTAGTACAGTACAACCAATTAAGTATTACTTTTGTTAATAATGGTGCACTATAAATTACTTGTATTCAATACGGTTACTAACCGGATGTCTTTTTCGAAAGCGGCAGAAGAGTTACATATTACACAACCCGCAGTAACCCGCCATATTAAACAATTTGAAGATCATTTTAAACAAAAGCTTTTTGAGCGTAAAGGCAACAGTATAAGCCTTACTCAATCTGGTGCTGTTTTATTTGAACACACCAAAAAAATATTGGAACAACATAAAGCTTTAGAGTTTGATATGAACGCTTTGATAGATCGTACCCAAGGAGTACTTTCAATTGCAGCTAGTACAACTATGGCGCAGTATATTCTTCCGGAAGCATTGTCAAGGTTCCATCAGAAATTTCCGAAAGTACAACTGACTCTTATCAATGCTAACACGCAAGATGTGGAAAAGAAAGTACTGGATGCTACAGTCGAATTGGGTTTTATAGAAGGACATTCTAAAAATCGGGAGATTTCTTATCATCCCTTTATGAAAGATGAAATTGTTTTAGTGGCAGCTAAAGGTCATGCACTTTACAACAAAGGAGCTATAGCGATAAAAGACCTTTATAACTTTCCATTAGTGCTAAGAGAGGAGGGCTCAGGAAGTCTGGAAATTATAAAACAAGCGTTAAAAGAAACGGAAGCTCCGGTAGAAAAATTAAATGTTGTAATCCGTTTAGGAAGTTCAGAAAGTATGAAAACATACATTCAAGACCAAAGAAGTGTTGCTTTTTTGAGTGTGAACACTATTTTAAAGGAGCTAAAAGCAACAGATTTAGGGATCATTGATATTGAAGAGCTTTCAATAAATAGATATTTCAGCTATATTTTTAAGCAAGGGCACCAATCTCCTTTAGCTACGTTGTTTTTAAATTTTTTAAAACACCATTATAACATACTGTTATAACAGATGCTTTTTTATCATTTGATTGGCATGGTAAAGCAATCTACTTTTGTTTCATATAAATACAATATAGTAGTATGAAACCTAAAGAGAACATACAAAATAATCATAGGTCATTAATAGCAAAAGTACTTTTTATAGCACTGTGTATGTTATGCCTTACCCCACTTATAACACCACCAATAGCTCTGTTAATGGGTGTTGCCTTGGCTCAAATTACAGGAAATCCTTTTGAAAAAATTAGTGGGAGTGCTGTAAGTTGGTTGCTTAAGTTCGCAGTTATAGGGTTGGGCTTTGGGATGAGTGTTTCTAGTGCGCTTCAAGCTGGTAAAGATGGTTTTATACTAACGGTAAGTTCTATTATTGCAACACTAACCCTAGGAATCTTACTAGGAAAGCTTTTTAAAATAGATAAAAAGATAACACAACTAATATCTTCGGGAACAGCTATTTGCGGCGGAAGCGCTATTGCCGCTATTGCTCCAGTTATAAAGGCTAATGCCAAACAAATTTCCGTTTCAATAGGTATTGTGTTTTTACTAAATGCCTTGGCATTATTTATATTTCCAGTGGTCGGTCACTTTTTTGAATTAACGCAACATCAATTTGGAGTTTGGAGTGCGATTGCTATTCATGATACCAGCTCAGTGGTTGGTGCAGCAAATGAATATGGAATCGAAGCATTACAAACTGCGACAACAGTAAAATTGGCTAGAGCCTTATGGATTTTACCTATATCGGTGCTTTTTGCCGTTTATAAATCTGGGAGTGTTAAGAAAGTTAAAATACCTTATTTTATAGGACTGTTCATTCTTGCTATTATCGTGAACACTTATGTGCCTGGTGTAGAACAGGTAGGGCCCTTTATAGTTACTTTGGCAAAAATAGCATTAACGGTAACGTTGTTTTTAATAGGAACAAATCTCAATTATTCATCTTTAAAAAAAGTAGGAGTTAAGCCTTTGGTTTTGGCAATATTAATTTGGGTGTTTATCTCGGTTGCCTCTTTGGCTATAATAGTGCAAACTGTTGTATAAATAGGAGGGAAGTTAACTTTAAAACACCTCAAACACATATCCTAATAACCAATATAGGATAATAAAAACCACGATGGTACCAATGCAGCCACATGTGCCACCGCCAATTTTTTTTGCACCCCAAGCTGCTGCTATAATGCGTACTAATTTTTTCATAAGTATTGTTTTATATAAAGATATGTATTTTTTGATTGGGTAAAACCTACCAATAAAAAATCCCGCGTTGAGCGGGATTAATTTTATACTATAAAAGCAGATTTAGTTTTTAATGTCTTCTACTTTTTCTTTTGTTGTATTTTTAAGCTGATCGTATTTTTCACTAATAGAAGATTCAACATTACGTGCTGTATCTTTAATATTATCACCAGCTTCGCTTACTTTAGATTTTAATTTTTGTCTTTGTTCTGGCGACATTCTTTTATATTGCCACCAAGCAAGCGCACCAGCTCCTATGCCTACCAATGCTGCTGCGATTCCTTTCTTTTGTCCGTTGTTCATAGTCTTTGTGTTTTTTATTGTTTTTTATTGAATATCTTAAAGATAGAGCAATTTTAATACCTGCAATAACTTGATGATCACTTTAATATTTATTTATGTCTAAGTGTTAAAGAAAATGGTAAGTATTAACACTAAGCAGATGAGAATATAAATTTACTATTTGTTAAAAATCAATACTATTTTCAATAGTATTTTAAAATGTTAGATATTTCATTATATTTCACTATATTTAGATTGCTTTCTTGTAAAATTTATTTTTTAATGAATTAACAGTATAACTCCCCTTAATACTAAGATTCTCTATGACCAGAGCTTATTTAAATTTTCTAGACACCCTTTCCGATATGGTATGCATTGTCGACGATAAAGGGAAAATACAATGGCTAAATGCGGTAGCTGTAAAAAGTCTTATCTCTGACAAAAGTTCTCTGGTAAACACCACTTTTAGCGCTCTTTTAAAAGACGATGCTATAAAGCGCTTTAATAAGGTATTAGAAGAAAAAAACAGTAGTACTCCTCAAACATTTATAGCTAAACATGAGCTTCCAGATAATAGTCATATAGAGCTAAATTGGATCTTTGTATACGATACAGACCAAAACGTTATGTATGGTACTACGAATAATCCATTGGATAGTGAAGTGAAAGTACAGACCTATTATTTAGATCAACTAGAACGAAGGATAATGGAACAAGCGGTTGATCCTTCCGCTGCTCTTAATTCGATATTGAATAATTATATTAAAGGATTAGAAGATATTTTTCCCGCATTAAAAGCCTCTATATTAAAAATAGAAAAAAATAAGATATGGCACGTGGCATCTTCTTCGCTTCCTAAAAAGTTTACTACGGCTATTGATGGAGAGGCAATAGGACCTAATACCGGTTCATGTGGCACAGCTGCTTATACAAAAAAAAGGATACTCGTATCAGATATTAGTACAGACCCTTTATGGGAGGAATATAAGGCCTTAGCACTACCGTTAGGATTAAAAGCGTGTTGGTCGCAACCTATTTTTAATGCTCATAAAGAAGTAGTAGCAACTTTTGCAAATTATTACGGAAATGTAAGAGTCCCTTCAGAAAAAGAATTAAAGGTTTTTGAGAGGTCGGCCTCTCTAGTAGGAATTATTATAGAACATTTTCAAAAAAAGTCCGATCTAGAATCTAACAGTGAGTTATATAGTTATGTTAATTTGGCTACAAATGACGCTATATACGACTGGGATTTATTGGAAAATCATATTAAATGGGGAGAGAGTTTCTCACGGTTATTTGGACATACGATAACAAAAGAAAAGTACCCATTATCAAAATGGGAATCGTTAGTGCATAAAAAAGATCTAAAAGGAAACCTACTTTCATTACGAGCTTGTTTGAGTAATCCCTCTAGAAATAGATGGAAGGCGCGATACCGCTTTAAAAAAGCAGACGGCACATATGCTCAAGTAGAAGAGAAGGGATATATAGTAAGAAACGAAAAAGGAAAACCAATTCGAATGATTGGAGTTCTAAGTGATATCTATGAAATTTGGTTAGCTGAACAGAAGAAAGAAGTTTTAAAAATATTCTCTCATATTTTTAATAAATCAATACCACTTAAAAAAATCTTAGAAGAATTCACTCATATACCTATCACCCAAACATTATTCTCAATATCTGAAATATGGATAACCAATAAGAATAAAAATGAAATTAATTGTATCGCATCAAAAAAGGAAACCGAAGCAAATAAATTTTATTCAATAGCCGAAAAAACATCAAAATTACCATTCGGAAAAGGACTTCCTGGTGTGGTGGCAGAAACACAAACCCCAATTTTTTGGAATAGCTTAAAAGGGGATGCTAATTTTACTAGGGAAGAAGCTGCCAAACAGGCCGGTTTCAAAAATATTGTGGCATTACCTATTTTTAATACTACCGGTACAATAGGAGTATGGTTGTTGGGAACAAAGAATAAAAAAGTTGACGAAATAACCATACAGCGACTATGGGAAGAGGTTAATCCCTTTTTGTGTGGCGAAATTATTCGTAAACAAGTGGAAGACGAATTAACAAGATTAGTAGAGTTGGCACCAGATATAATTTGTATGTTGGATAGCAAAGGAAATTTTAAACGTATAAATGCGACAGGTTGTACTTTACTAGAATATCCGGAAGAAGAGATAATTAATCATAACTTCAAAAGGTTTATTCACCCAAAAGATCATGAAAAATTTAAAAACCATATTGATCAATTGATTAATAAAAACAAAACCCTACAACTACAAAGTAGGTTTACAACCAAATCTAATCAAACGATATATTTAGATTGGACCTTTGCAGTTACAGCGGATAAAGAATTTATATATGCGGTTGCAAAAAACACGACAGAACAAAAAAGATTACAAAAACTGCTAGATAATGCAACCAAAATGGCCAAAATAGGTAGCTGGGAATTAAATGTCAACACAAAAGCTATTTATTGGTCCGCTATGACGCAAAGAATTCATGAAGCCCCTCTAGGATATAGTCCTAAACTAGAAGAGGGGATAAATTTTTATAAAAAAGACTATCAAAGCCTCATCAAGGAAGCGGTAAATAATGCAATTGATAATAATAAAGGTTGGGATCATGAATTGCAAATTATAACCATGAAAGGTAATCAACGATGGGTGCGAACAATGGGAAAAGCGGAGTTTAAAGATGGAAAATGCATAAAACTATATGGTAGTTTTCAAGATATTCACACTCGGAAAGTAGCTGAACTCAATGCTACTAAAACCCTCTCAGAGAAAAATGAAATATTAGAACGTATTGGCGATGCTTTTTTTGCAGTTGATAAAAATTGGATAGTAACCTATGCAAACCATTTGGCTGAAAAACTTATACAAAAAAAGAAATCAAATATTTTAGGTAATAAACTTTGGGATGTTTTTGGTTCAGACATTAAACATCCTACATACAAGCATTATCATACTGCTATGCGAACGGGAGAAACCATTCATTTTGAAGATTATTACACACCGGTAAACAAATGGTTTGAAGTTACTATTTATCCCTCTAGTACAGGTTTGTCAGTATATTGTCTAGATATTAGTGAACGAAAATTAGCTGCAGAAGAAATAAGGCAAAGTAACGAACGCTTTGAAAAGGCTGCCAAAGCTACAAATGATGCCATTTGGGATTGGAATATAACAAAAGACATACAATACAGAGGCGAAGGATTTAAAACGCTTTTTGGGCATGATATTACAACAATAGACCCTAGAGAATTTTCGTGGAGTGAACACCTTCATCCAGAAGATAGAGAAGACGCAGAACAGAGTTTAGAAAAGGCATTACTTGATAAAGAAATTATTAATTGGTCGCATGAGTATAGATATAGGAAATCTAATAATGAATATGCCTTTGTAATTGATAGAGGGGTAATAATTAGAGATGAAAATGGAAAAGCCCTAAGAATGGTAGGAGCCATGACAGATATTACCGAAAAGTTGGCGTATATTAAAGCTATTGAAAACCAAAATAAACTTCTAAAACAAATAGCGTGGGAACAGTCACACCTGTTTAGAGCCCCTTTGTCACGATTGATGGGGATTATTGATCTAATAGATAATGGAGAGCTGCAAGTTTCAGAAAAAGAAGATTTATTAATAGATGTTATTGAATCTGCAAATGAAATGGATACGATTGTAAAAGATATTTCAGAAAAGACAAGTAGCAGTTAAATTATTAAAATAGTACATATAATATCCAGTAAAGAGCATTAGAAATGGAGACAAAAGTTCTCATAATTGATGATGACAAGATAATCTGCAAAGTTACGAAACGGATGTTTCAAGTTAGTGGGCTATCTCAAGACCCACTTATATTCAATTCTGGAGAAAATGCCATTCACTTTCTAAAAAAAGACAAGTTTAAAGAAGATAATTTTATAATTTTCCTCGACATAAATATGCCGCTTATAAATGGATGGGATTTTATAGATATACTAGCGCGAGAAAACCTTCTAAACAATAAGGACGTTTATCTAATAACCTCATCAATAGATCCTAGTGATCACAATCGTGCTAATAAAAATATTCATATTAAAGATATACTAATTAAACCCATAACGTTGGCTAAAACAAAAGAACTTGTAGTACGAATAAATAACTCGCACAATTAATTTAACATTTCTAATCCTTATGCTAATGTTTTTTAAATTACTTTAGCCGCATTAAAATTTCGCATTCCGCAATTAGTTAATTAATTACTCTTCATTACTTACTATACGCAAAAGAATTTTTAATAAATTTAAAAACACAGCATTTAATTAATTGTGTTTTTCACTACCAATTAATTCATTAGAAAACCAGCTTACTAACGAATTACTTTTTAACTTTCAGTGCAGTAGGGTAGTACCGCATGAATAACAATAATATTGAATATCATGAAATCATTAAAACAATTTGTAAAAAACATATTTCAAACTAAAAAAGAACAGCCTACAACTATAGAGCAAGGGAACGTTAAGTTTTTTAACAACACGAAGGGCTTTGGGTTTATTACCACAGCTAGCTCAAATGCAGATATATTTGTTCATAAAAGTGGACTAGTAGATCGAGTAAAAAAAGAAGACAAAGTGATGTTTGAAACTGAAAACAGCGCTAAAGGCTTACAGGCTATTAATGTTCGGTTGGCATAAACAACTTCAATTAACTAACTATAAAACCACCTATTTGGGTGGTTTTTTTATGATTAATAAAAACCCCCTAATAGATTGTGGTCTATAAGAATAATTACTAAAAATAGATATATGTCTATACTATCTACTATCTTTGTATAAGTTTTTAGAGAGAAATAAGGTGCTACACCTTTCAATTGTTCTCAACCAATCTTAAAAAACCTACTCTTTATTAACAATTTTATTGGTTGAAGATACTCTTTAATTAAACTACATAATAACCTATTAAACAAACGAATGGCGAAGTCACAACAAACGTACGAGAAGAAAGAAAAAGAAAAGAAGAGATTAAAAAAGCGAGAAGAAAAACGTAAGAAAAAAGAAGCTCGTAAAGCAGAAGCAAAAGAAAAAGGTCCAGGCATTGAATTTGCTTATGTTGACCATAATGGTAACTTGACCGACACACCTCCAGATCCTTCTCAAAAGGTAGAGGTAGAGGCAGATGAAATTGTTGTGGGAGTTCCTAAACAAACAGAAGCAGATAAAGAAGCTTTCGATCCCGTGCGAAGCGGTAAAGTTTCCTTTTTTGACCATAGTAAGGGATTTGGATTTATTATTGATTCAGAAAATCAAGAAAAGTACTTTACACACGTAAGTGGATTAATTGATGAGATTGATGAAAATGATAACGTATCTTTTGAATTAGAAAAAGGACAACGCGGAATGAACGCGGTACGAGTTAAGAAAAAGTAAGACTACTTTCTTACTAAAATACTTATAGGTTTATTAACTATAATACACCTAACTTTTGACTTATTTTGTAGAAAAGTATTTTTACTACTATGAAAGAAGAAAAAAGTAACAACACTCCATATTCCATATTAGAATTAGCAACAATCGGGGTAGGTTTTAAGCCTACCGATGTGTTTAAAAACAGCCTTTCCTTAGCTCAGAAAGCCGAAACGTTTGGTTATAAACGATTTTGGCTAGCAGAGCACCACAATATGAAGAGTATAGCTAGTTCGGCTACCTCAGTACTTATTGGGCATATTGCAGGTGGCACAGAAACCATCCGTGTAGGTTCTGGCGGAATTATGTTACCCAATCATTCGTCTTTATTAATTTCTGAACAATTTGGTACCTTAGGCGCTTTATATCCAGATCGTATCGATTTAGGACTAGGAAGAGCACCAGGAACCGATCAAGTTACTGCACAAGCTATTCGGCCAGATAGAATGCAAGCCGTTTATAAGTTTCCTGAAGAGCTTCGGAATATTCAACAGTATTTTTCAACAGACAACCAGAATGCAAAAGTAAGAGCGCCCATAGCCGAAGGCGTAACGATGCCTATGTATATTTTAGGTTCTAGTACTGATAGCGCCTATTTAGCCGCAAAAGAGGGCTTACCGTATGTATTTGCTAGTCATTTTGCACCTACACATTTATTTGAAGCGTTAAATATTTATTACAATAACTTTCAGCCATCTCAATATCTTGAAAAACCCTATACCATTGGGTGTGCAAATGTAATTGCAGCCGATACAGATGCTGAAGCCGAAAAAATTTCAACTTCATTAATTAGAATGATGGTTGGTGTGATGACGGGGCAAATAGATTACGTACAACCACCTACAGAAATGACTTCAGATTTAAAACAAATTCTTCAAAATCCAGCGTTTCAAAAAATGCTGAAGTATGCTTTTATCGGAAGTAAAGAAACAGTAAAACAACAAACTAAAAAGTTTTTAAAAGAAACCGGTGTTGATGAAATTATGGTAGCCTCTCATATTTACGATCCGGAAGCACGTATTAAGTCGTTTGAAATCTTTTCAGAAGTGATGAAAGAGATATAATATTTTTCTCATTTGGTAAACTTTTTAGTAATAGTAGTAAGTTTAAAAATGTCTGTAGCTGTCTGTTCGAGCGCAGTCGAGAACTACAACTTATAGACTATTAAAAAGGTCTCGACTGCTCTCGACTGGACAAGCATATTATTTATCATTATTAAACTTCTTCATTTTTATTACTTCAAATAAAAAAACTTCAATAAAAGTGTGATTTTTTCACCAACTTGAACTCTAATAGGGTAAAGAAGGTTTTTAATGCACACAGAACAAGCGTTTACAAACATCATTAAAGAGAACGAAGGGATCATTTATAAGGTCACTCGGTTGTATACCAACAATAAAGATGACCAAAAGGATTTATATCAAGAAGTGGTGTACAACCTATGGAAAGGCTTTAAAACGTTTCGAGGGGATGCTAAAGTAAGCACTTGGATGTACCGTATCGCACTAAATACAGCTGTATTTTATTCAAAAAGGAAAAAGAAAAGAGGATATAAGGTCCCGCTTGATGGCGTCATATTGGTTCAAGAAACGTACGACCCAGTTTTGGAACAACGCTTAAAGATTTTGTACGCAAGTATCAAGCATTTAAAAGATATAGATAAAGGAATTATTTTCCTCTTTCTCGAAGGGCGAAAATATGATGAAATAGCTGGTATCACGGGTTTAACCATAAGTAATGTAGGAACTCGAATGGCTCGTATAAAAGACAGATTAAAAAAAGAAATAATAAAAAAGTAACACCATGGAATTAGAAGAAATGCAAACCGTCTGGTCCCAAATGAGTGATCAATTAGAACAACAACAAAAATTAACCGATAAAATAATTATAGATATGACACAGCAAAAATTTAAAAATAGATTTAGTACACTTTCAACTTATGAAATCATTGGAGCGATTATTTGCTTTGTTGCAGCAGTGGTTATAGTGTTGAATTTAGATAAAATGAACACTTGGTATCTAATGATGGCTAGTATTTTGTCGATTTTATCATTAGTGGTAATGCCTATTTTGAGTTTACGTTCCTTGTTTGGAATGAAAAACCTGAATCTTACTACAGACAGTTATAAAGACACGCTTGTGAAATTTATTAAAAAGAAAAAGCAAATGCTTTTGGTTCAGCAATTAGGAGCGGTTTACAGTGTAATACTTATGTGGCTGGTAGTTCCTGTTTTTATGATGGCATTCAATAACAAAGATTTCTTTCAGACTGAAAAATCTACTGGACTCTTAATTTTCTATGCAGCAATAACCATAGGAATAATCATTTTTGCTCGATGGGGATACGGTTGCTACAAAAATATTACCGCTAGGGCAGAAGCAGATTTACAGGAGTTGGAAAGTACACAAGTGTAACTCTCTTTGTAGAAGGTAAATAGGTAGAGATGAAAAGATAAAAATTTATAAAAAGTGTATATTTGAGTGTATTGTTAAAAACAACCTTATAAAACAACTAGTATGCTTAAATACATCTTCATCTTCTTAATCTGTATAAGTTCAATACAAGCGCAAACGTACAATGAGGCTAAACTGGACAGTCTTTTTAATGCACTTGAAAGCAATAATAAAGGGATGGGGAGTTTTTCTATCTTTTCAAATGGAGAAGAAATTTACCAAAAGTCGTTTGGGTTTTCTAATGTAGCAACAAATGCGAAGGCCAATAGTTTAACAAAATACCGTATTGGTTCCATTTCAAAAACATATACTGCCACTATATTGATGCAGCTTGTTGAAGAAGAAAAGATTAGTTTAACCACCTTAGTAAGCGATTATTTTCCCAACGTTCCTAATGCAGATAAGATAACTATAGAAAACTTGTTACGGCACAGAAGTGGTCTGTTTAACATAACCGAAACAGAAGATTTAAGAGCCTGGGTAGATAAGCTACAATCGCGTGAAAAAATGATAGCGCGTATCATTGCTAATGGAACAAACTTTGAGCCCGACGAGAAAACACAATACTCAAATACTAATTATGTTTTACTATCCTTTATTGCTGAAGAAATTGAAAAGAAAGATTTTTCAACCATTTTAGATGAACGGATAGTTGAACCTTTAGCATTAAAAAGAACGGAATACGGTAATCTTATTGAACCTAAAAATAACGAGGCCCTGCCTTTTTATTTTGAAAACTCTGAATGGAAAGAAGTGAAGCTGCAAACCCATATGAGTGTTCCAAAAGGAGCAGGGGCGGTGGTAGCAACCCCTACTGAATTAAATCAATTTTTCACCAATCTATTCGCAGGTAAACTTGTGTCTGCTGTCTCTTTAGAAAGCATGAAAAATGCTAAAGAAGGAATGGGCTTAGGTCTCATGAAACTTCCGTTTGATGCCAAAGAGGTATATGGGCACGGAGGTAGTATAGACGGCTTTCAAGCGTTTGCGGCATACTTCCCCAACGAAAATGTTTCAATTGCATTAACCACAAACAACTTATACGCACAGATTTCAGGCGTTTTTATTGGAGCTGTTAAAACATATTTTGGAATGGACTACACCCTTCCAGATTTTTCACCTAAAAAGACAATTGAAGTAACTTCAGAAGAATTAGATACATACATAGGAACCTATGGTAGCCCTGATTTTCCCATTGATATTTATATTTCAAAAGATGGGAATACCTTAATTGCCCAAGGAGAAGGACAGCCAAGTTTTCAACTAGACGCTATTGGACCTCACACTTTTTATTCAGAAAAAGTAATGATTAAACTAACATTTCAAAATGAAACAAATAAAGTAGTCGTTAATCAAGGAGGAAGAACATATGAATTGACTAAAGAATAAATAGTGGCAAAATAGTAAAATTATAGTATGGGTATTACAAACAGCCACATTAACTACATTGAATTAAAAGCAAATGACCTTGAAGCAATAAAAGAGTTCTATTCCACGTGTTTTGGGTGGAGCTTTACAGATTATGGCCCAACCTATATTGCCTTTTCAGACAGCGGTTTGCAGGGCGGTTTTGAAAAAATGGATACTAAAATAGGGAATGGTGCGCTTGTTGTTTTATACCACTCAGACCTTGAGCAGATAAAAAAACTGTTATTAAAGCTAACGGAACCATTTCAAAAGATATTTTTTCCTTCCCTGGCGGGAAACGGTTTCATTTTTTAGACCCTTCTGGAAATGAATTGGCTATTTGGTCCGAGTAATTAATAATAATGTTTAAAATAGTATTTCTGATTCTTAATAACAATAATACTCTCAAAGCGGAGTAGAAAGCACAATTATAAATTTTTCGACACCTCTTTTCTTTATAAAGAAAGATCGGTACAAGAATGTACCGATCTTTTTTATGATAACAAATCAATGTGAATCTACTGAACAATAACTTTTTTCACAACAACTTCATTGTTTCCTGTAAACTGTAAGAAGTATGTTCCAGACTTAGTAATTGTGTTTATCGTGGTAGCACCATTTACTTCTTGCGTAGAAATAGTTCTGCCTAATAAATCGAATATTTGTAAAGAATAGTTTCCTTGCGTTTGAATATGAATCTCACCCTGTGTAGGGTTTGGGTAAACTACCATGGAAGTATCTTTAAAAGAAGTAATACCAAGAGGTGAATTTGCTCCCATTTCATATATAACTTCTCTTTCGTCAAAGTCAACTCCATCATCAAAACGCATATCATTCCAGACTACATGTAGATTTCCAGCACCATCAAATTCACAAGAAGGACCTATAAAAGTGGGGTTTTCATCGTTAATTTGTAAAGGAGTGCTAAAACCGTCTGTTTCGTTATACGACATATACATGTTAGTGTCTATATAATAATCGGTATAAATAATGGCACAGTCACCGTCTTCATTGCAATCTAGATCTATTCTCTTAATATTACCGGCAGATGCATCTAGCTCAAAAGGAGAAGAGTTAACTTCAAATAAGTCGGCTGCACTATCGTATTTATATACTGTGAATGAAGCACGTAATGGAGATACCTCGGTATGTATGGTCAATACATGGATGTCATTATTTTCAGAAGATGCAATACTGTAGTTAAGGCCAGTAAAGTTAGTTACAGGTAAGGTTTTAAAATCACTTAGCTCATGAGTAGTTTCATCATACAGTTTGTATCCTAATTCTTTACTACCGGTTATATCTTGAGTAAATAGAATCATTGTTTTTCCATTTCCTAAACGTTGAATATGAGGAGCACCAGCGTTAAAACCATCATTAAGGTCAGACACAGCTATATCATTAGACCAGTTAGTTCCATCAAAATAAGATAGGTATATTTCCTCTTCAGTGCCATTTTCTCTATTATCCCATCCCCACACTGCTACGGGTAAGTCGTCACTAGTCATAAACACTTCGTGTCTACTACTATTGTGGTTTACAGTCCCTCCCAGGTCAGATATTTTAACACCATCGCTCCAAGTTTCCGTGGCGGCATCATAATGGGAATACCCAATATAATTACGTACATTTTCAAAGGCCCATACATTATAGGTAGCATGAAGATCACCGTTCTCAGAAGCAACTATAGTAGGAAAGTGGTTGTTTCTATCGCCTATATCAACACCTTTATCTATAAAGATAGGAGTAGACCAGTCGCCACTAGGACTTTTCTTACGATACATAATTTTTTGTAGTCCATTAGGGTGATTATCGTTATATACAATATGTGCTGTGCCATCTGAAGTTACACTCATTCTTGGATTCCAAGAATCTACCTCTGGGTGCTCTGACACATTATGGTCTGGATTAGTCCAATTTAACTCAAGATCCGTTGGTGTTTTTTCTTCTTTTTCAAGAATACTCTTAGGGGTGTTAATCGATTTGAAATAAATTTTACCATTTGCATCTGTTGTTTGTTCTGCTAAATCTTGTGCTTGAATAGTTGTAACAACCATGCCAATGGTACATAATAATAGTAATTGTTTTTTCATAATATATGAGGAGTTAATTAATAATTCAATCAAATATATTAAAGTTTTATTGTTAAAAAAATAGTGAAATCCTATAAATGATGATAATTTGATAAAAATATAGTTTTTTAGTTTGCAGAAAAACTCTCAAATTGTGAATTTTTGTAGTAGTTTAAGAGTTAAAATTGTTAATTAAATATGATATTATTTCTAAAAAAAGAATTTTATTAAATTTATTCTTCTTGTAATAAAATCATCAAATTAGGTTAAGATTTATATTAAAAATTTTTATTTGCTGGGTATTTAACAGAATTTAATCTATTTAATTTATAATTAAAGCTTTTTTTTTGAAAAAGAATCCATGGGTTTATGAACGGCTATAATGGGGAGTCTTTAAAAGATGAATTGACGTTGGGCTGTCACCTTATTATTAATGTGGAAGCTTTTTTATTCAACAGATTCAAGAAAGACTGTCAAGAGTGAATATTTATCTAGGTCTTATTACGCTTTGCTTTCTTATTGAGTATACCAATACAAAAATAAGTAAAGGATACTCACGAGATGTTTTTTTTAATTACTTAATAATTAGATGTTTAGATAAATATGTGTAACTTTAAAAGAAGTTCTAAAAATAATCTGTTATGAAGCTATTTCATTCAATTGTGTCTTTTTTTTTATTTCTTGCTAGTATGTTTATAATATCGGGTAGTATGCTCGCACAAAACCGAGATTTTCATCATGAAATACCCGATGATCCCTATATTTCTGTTTCTCGATCTTCCATGGAAAAAAGTCCGGCTTATCACGTTACCTATACTAATTACTTTACCCGACAGGTAAATATTGATGGTGATGGTAATAATATAATAGGGGATGCAGCTAACGAGCCTTCCATAGCGGTAGACCCAACGAACCCTAACCGTATTGTGATTGGTTGGCGACAGTTTGATACCACAAGTAGCAACTTCAGACAAGCGGGATATGGCTATTCCACCGATGGTGGGGTAACTTGGACGTTCCCGGGTGCACTAGATCCGGGTAACTTTCGTTCAGACCCGGTATTGGATTTTGATTCGGAGGGTAATTTTTATTATAATAGTCTTCTGGGAGGTTTTGGGTGCGAAGTATTTGAAATTACAGATGGGGGGGTAATATGGGAAGCCCCAGTACCAGCATATGGTGGTGACAAACAATGGATACGTATTGACCGGACAGGGGGGGTAGGAGACAAGAATAATTATTCATATTGGAGTTCTTCCATATCTACGTGCTCTCCAGGTTTTTTTACGCGATCTATAGACGGTAGCGAAACCTTTGAAGAATGTGTTACGGTAGATGGAGACCCATATTGGGGTACTTTGACGGTTGATAAAAATGGAACCCTATATTTAACGGGCACCACAAATAATTCTAATATTATAGTGGTAAAATCTACTACTGCAAAAAACCCTGCTAGTACCCCTGTTACTTGGGACTCTTTTAGCCCAGTAAATCTCGATGGACAGTTACATGTTGGGGCACCAGTAAATCCAGTTGGATTAATGGGGCAAGCTTGGGTAGATGTTGATATTTCCAACGGTCCGGGACAAGGGAACGTATATGTTACCGCTTCGGTCGATAGAACTTCAAATAACGATCCTGGCGATGTCATGTTTGCCAAAAGTACTGACGGCGGAGAGACATTTTCCGCACCGCTTCGTATTAATCAAGATAATGTTGGAAATAACGCTTATCAGTGGTTTGGAACAATGGCAGTTGCCCCGAATGGACGTACTGATATTGTATGGTTGGACACTAGAAATGCTGCTGCAGGGACTAATGACTCAGAACTTTATTACAGCTATTCAGAAGATCAAGGGGAAACATGGTCTGATAATGAAGCAATATCCGTTCCTTTTAACCCCAATATTGGATACCCACAACAGGACAAAATGGGAGACTATTTTGATTTGGTGTCTGATAATGACTTTGCTCATTTAGCCTGGGCTAATACTATCAATGGAGGCCAAGATGTATATTATACCCGTATTTCCCCAGAAGGAATTTTAAACGTACAGGATATTACCAGTACTAACTTAAAAACTAGCTTATATCCAAACCCGATTACAACAGAAACCGTCCTTGAGTTTTTTGTAGAACAAGAGTCTAAAACAAGGGTGCAGGTTTATGATATACTAGGCAGAAACGTAAATACACTTTTGGATAAAACAACTTCAGGTAAACAGCAAATCAACTGGAAGGGCACGAATATAAAAGGAGAAAAGTTAATATCAGGTATATATTTTATTTCTATCGAAACGGGAATTAAAAAGCAAACGTTAAAAGCGATTCTAAGATAATTTAAAAAAGGGTCACGGGTATATATATGGAAGCACACCACTAAAAATGGCCAATACAAATACCTACAACCTCTATTTATAGGGAATTAGGGCCTTAAATAGACTAATTTTTTAAAAACTAATGAAGATTTCAACGCCCCTTATTAAACTCTTGTTAAAAAAGAATGAACGTTCACTTTTCTGTGTATCTTTGTCCCATCATTTAAAATTAAAAGGTTTGGCGAAGCTTCAAAAAAGCATAGAAAAGAAGAATAATTTGGTACAAGCCACTATTGAATTAGTCAATAACAATGGTTTTCATGCCACGCCCATATCCAAAATTGCTAAAATGGCAAATGTATCGCCCGCCACTATATACTTATATTTTGAAAGTAAACAAGATTTAGTTAACAAGGTATATTTAGAAGTGAAAGAAGCATTTACAGCATATGCTTTTGAAACATACACAGATGATATGGATGTAGTTGAAGGTTTTGAAATTGTCTGGAAACGTATAGCCGATTTCAAATTAAAGGAATGTAAGCAAGCACTGTTTTTGGCTCAATGTGATAACACACCCATAATAGATGAAACAAGTAGAGAAGAGGGGATAAAACACTTACAACCCTTACTTAATTTATGGCAACGGGGACAAGATAAAGGAATAATTAAACCAATATCTAATTATTTGTTATACGCATATACTATTAGTCCGTTAACATTTTTAATGCTAACCCAACAGCGCAGACAATTTAATATAGAAGAAAAGCACATAGAACAAGCCTATCAAGCGGCCTGGAACAGCATAAAAGTATAATATAAATAAAGAGTAAATAACATGGAATTATTAGAGAAACTGAACTGGAGATATGCTACAAAAGCCATGAATGGTGAAAAAGTAGATCAAGCTAAAATTGATAGAATCATAGAAGCGGCGCGTTTAGCTCCCACCTCTAGTGGCTTACAACCTTTTGAAATCATTGTGGTGAAAAACCAAGCAGTGAAGGAGAAAATTAAGCCGATAGCGTGGAATCAATCCATTATAACAGACTGCTCTCACTTGCTAGTTTTTGCAGCTTGGGATACCTATACAGCCGATCGTATCAACTATATGTTCGATTTAACGAATGAAATAAGAGGATTTAAAAACGAAGGTTGGGAAAACTATCGACACATGTTGTTAGACTCTTACCCACATAAAGATGCTGAAGAAAACTTTAACCACGCTGCCAAACAAGCATATATTGCTTTTTCACAAGCAATTGCCGCAGCTGCTTTTGAAGAAGTAGATGCCACACCAGTAGAAGGTTTTGATCCTGACGCTGTAGATGAAATATTAGGTTTAAGAGAAAAAGGGCTTCGTAGTGCTGTTTTATTACCTATTGGTTACCGCCAAGAAGAAAATGATTGGTTGGCAAACTTAGTGAAGGTTAGAAAAAGCACAGAAGATCTCGTAACAGTAATTGAATAAAAAAAGTAAGAAAAAGAAAAATACGATGAACAATTTTGAATTTAAAAACCCAACCAAAATTATTTTTGGAAAAGATACTATTGAAAAGTTAAATGAAGAAATTCCTCAAGACGCGAAAGTGCTCATGCTTTACGGAGGAGGAAGTATCAAGAAAAACGGAATTTACGAACAAGTAAAAAATGCATTGACCCATGTTGAAGTAGTAGCGTTTGGTGGTATACCTGCTAATCCAGAATATGCAACATTACTAAAAGCATTACAGGTTATTAAAGATGAGAATATTACCTATTTATTAGCAGTTGGTGGTGGTTCAGTTATTGACGGAACTAAATTTTTATCTTCCGCAGCCTTGTATGAAGGGGATACTCCTTGGGATATTTTAACTGAAAAAATTAGAACGGAGAAGGGGATGCCCTTCGGAACGGTTTTAACATTACCTGCTACGGGTTCTGAAATGAACTCTGGCGCCGTAATTACCAGAGAAGAAACAAAAGAAAAATTAGCAATGGGTGGTCCAGGCTTATTTCCACAGTTTTCAATTCTAGATCCGCAAGTTATTACATCTATTCCGCAACGTCAATTAGCAAATGGAATCACCGATGCTTTTACACACGTTTTAGAGCAGTATATGACATATCCAGTAGGCGGATTGCTACAAGATCGTTTTGCCGAAAGTATTTTACAAACCTTACTTGAAGTAGCACCTAAAGTAGTAGAAGATCCTACAGATTATGAAGCAGCTTCAAACTTTATGTGGAGTTGTACGATGGCTCTTAACGGTTTAATACAACAAGGTGTTCCTGGCGATTGGGCGGTGCATATGATGGGACACGAATTAACAGCTTTATTTGGTATAGATCACGCTAGAACGTTAGCCGTAGTAGCGCCAAGCCACTATAAATACAACTTTGAAGCTAAAAAAGAGAAATTAGCTCAATATGCAGAACGTGTTTGGAATATAACCGAAGGAAATCAAGAAGATAAAGCATACGCTGCTATTGAAAAAACCGAAGCCTTTTTTCATCAATTAGGAATCGACACGAAGTTGTCCGATTATACTTCAGAATATGAGGGTACTGCCGAAGAAATAGCAAAACGTTTCACAGATAGGGGTTGGAATGGTATTGGAGAAAAGCAAGCGCTAACTCCAAAAGATGCAGAAAAAATTGTAAAAATGGCTTATTAGGTTTTTATGAAATTTCTAAATTCAGTACTCATTATATGTACACTGGTTGTTGTTTCAAGTTGTAAGAACAATCAAAATAAGAATACTTCTGAAAAGGTTTCAGAAGAACAAGTAACATTAAGAAAAGAAAAAAATATGAAAATATTATTTGTATTAACGTCTCACGATCAGTTGGGAGACACAGGAAATAAAACAGGTTTTTGGATTGAAGAATTTGCCAATCCGTATTATAACCTTTTAGACAAAGGAGCGACTATTACATTGGCAACACCAAAGGGTGGGACAGCGCCAATAGATCCAAGTAGTGATACACCCGATGCAAGCACTGAAGATACAGAGCGTTTTAAAAATGATGCAGAAGCACAAAATAAAATAAAAAACACAAAAGTATTAGCAGATATGAATGCTGATGATTTTGACGCTGTATTTTACCCAGGAGGTCACGGTCCGTTGTGGGATTTAGCAAACGATGAAAACTCGATTGCTTTAATTGAAAAATTCAATAGCCAAGACAAGCCTGTAGCGTTCGTATGTCATGCACCTGCTGCCTTGAAAGGTGTGAAAAATAAAGACGGTACTCCTTTAGTAAAAGGTAAAAAAGTAACTGGGTTTACAAACTCTGAAGAGGAGGCTGTACAACTTACTAATGTAGTTCCATTTTTAGTAGAAGATATGCTTAAAGAAAACGGCGGTGTGTATTCTAAAAAAGAAGATTGGGCAGCATACGCTATTGAGGATGGTAATTTAATTACGGGTCAGAACCCAGCATCTTCTGAATTAGTAGCTGAAAAACTGCTAAAACAGTTGAAGTAATGAAAATTTAGTTTCTAGTTTATATTTTTAAAAGCCTCTTTGTATAATTCAAAGAGGCTTTTATTTGAATACCCATACTTCTTTACGTATTTATATCATAATAAACTCTTCTGAATAAATTTCTAAATTAATTTGTTTTTTTAGTATATTGATTGACAGTAAACTAACATTTAAATAATACGGTTATGGAAGAGTTACCATTGGTCAATTTTCACTTTCAAATAGATTGGGGAGGCACAAGAGTAGGTTTTACAGAAGTTACTGGTCTTGATATGGAATATGAAGTTCTGGAATATCGTCATGGAGCCAGTCTAAGGTATTCTACAGAGAAATTACCCGGTCTTAGAAAATTCAGCAATATTATCTTGAAACGTGGAGTTTATAAGGACGATAACGATGCTTTTACATGGTTTAACGATTTCAGGCAAAGTAAAGAAAGACGGGACATTACCATCAGTCTTTTGGATGAAGAACATACACCAACTGTAACTTGGTTAGTTCACAATGCGTGGCTCGTTTCCATACAGTACTCTAAACTACATGCTACCAAAACAGAAGTTTTTATAGAACGGATGGAACTTGCCCACGAAGGGATTAAGGTTAAAAACGGTAGTGAAAGCAAATGAAACCGGAGGAAAAAACATATCCGCCGTTAAACATGCATTTTAAAGTTCAGTTTGATAATAAAAAATTCAAACTAGATTGTGGATTTCAGTCCGTTCAAGGGTTGAAGGTTAGAATTTCTAAAAATGAACATAATAGAGAAAGGCACACCCAATTTGAAAATATTATTCTAAAGCGGGCGTATCAACCCAATTCCAAATTGATTGAATGGTGCATGAACGCCATTAACAACCAAAAAAAGCAACCCCAAAACCTGACTATTAAACTCTTAAATGCTAAAGAAAAGCTTGTTAGTGCCTGGAAAATTGAACAAGCAGTTCCAGTAGGCTGGGGCGTAGAAGAACTGCATGCACAAGACACAAAAATCCTCATTGAATGTATAGAACTAGAATATAAATACTTTCAAGTAGTGGATGGCAAAGGGAATATAATTGCGCCTATTGATACTAAAAAAGGCTAATAGTGACTAAGAATACTATTTAGGTTTGTTTTTCTTTTCTCTACGCACCAAGTACACTACAAGAATGATAGGCCCTATTATGGCTACTAAAATAATAAAGAGTAAAACAAGCTGCCAAATACCAATCATAGTGTATTCTTTTGGTAAAAATAAAAATTACTTCGAATAATTAATAAACTTCCTCTCAAAATTAATTTCGATACCTTAGTATAATGGAAAAGTTGCTATTGATTATTTGTTTGGTATTAACTGGAAGCATATTTGCCCAAAACATTTCCGAAGAAAACATAATCGGGGTTTACCATTTAAAAAGTAATGATCCTATGGGTGGAAATACCTTGGTTTTTTTACCCAATAATACGTATGCAATTGCCTATTTTGGCGGTATTCAAAAAGGGACTTGGGAGTTGGAAAACGGTAAGTTGAAAGTAACTAAAACCGTTGCCCCTCAATTTGCACTTTATGGACGAAAGATTTCAGCATTAGACAATACAACGCAAGTTAAGGTCTCAACTCGTTCAGAAAACCGTCTACTCATAGGTTTTAATGCTAAGACCCCGACTTTTTTAAAACGATTGTTTAATCCCAACTCCAATTGCTATATAACTCCATACGTTATAAATGAAAAAGGCTCTATACACCAGTTTAACCTTGCTTTATTGGAAGAATTCCCGGGATATAAATTAAAAGGAGCTGAAAAACAAGCCCGGGTATTTCAGTTTAAAAACCCCGAAAGTTATAGCGATTTAATAGTGGTCAATTTACCTTCGGAATATACAACCGAATCAAATATCCCGATTACGTTCAAGGATGGTTTATTATATGTTGGTAGTTTTTCTGAAGGGATGAAAAAGAAACCCCTAACAAGTTTGAATGAAGAAGATACCATGTATATTCAAAAGTATTCAAGTGAAAGCTTGCTTCCTCAAAAGCTTCAGTATGGAGACGAATTTTTCCCTTACTTTAAAAATCCCACGACTGAAGAGTTGAAGCCGTATCAACGTGTAAACGTTATAGAAGTTTCAAAAAAACACATTTCTTTACAAACTGGATCATTTTTACCCGCTACTTGTAAAGAGGAATGATGTACCCTTCAAAAAATAGTAAACCCCTACCAACGTAAAGCTAATAAGGGTTAAACTTTATAAATATAACACGCTATTCTACCTCAAATGTTTCCTCATAAACAGGGTCATTATTTTCAAACAATTGTATTTTTACTAATCCCAATTGCTCAGGCTTTTCAAAGAACACTGTTATTGTAGCCTCCTCTAAACTTGCAAAGCCTGCTTTGTCCGTCCCTGTGGTTCGTACTTCCAGTGGGTTAGCTTTAGATACTATTCTAATAGGTTTATTTTGATTGTCAAAAGCCGTAATGCGCAAAGGTCTATCCTTTACAATAGCAGCTGTAGGCGCTCCCATAATTTTTTCCGAAGAAACAAGTTGATAGCCTTCTTTTGTTGCTTTAAAAGTAATTCGAATTACTGGAACAGGTTGATATAAGCTAATGTCCCGTGGCATTTTTTCAGGATCATTTGTTTCTGGTAGGTTTATATTTCCTTTTGGATCCTGTGCTATTGCTGAAATACTTAGTAGAAGCAATACTACCAGAAATGGAATTGTCTTGTTTAATTTTATTGTGGTTTTCATAATAGGTGTTTTTAGTTTGTTAACTCAATGTAATACCATATAGTTCTTAAGAAGCACGATCGTTCAAAATCAGGCATTGTTGCATCGCCATCATTGACCATAATGCAACCAAGGCTGGAAGGTTCTACACGCCAGCAGCCCGAAAATATTTCTTCCACATCTGAAGCGGGCCAGCCATTGGATGTATTGTAAGCTTCTGCGTCTGCTTCGCTATCATAAACATTATGGTACGGATCTGATGATGTACGGCAATTACCTGAATTATACTCATCAGCCAAATCAAAGGTACTATGTCCACTCTCGTGGACTGCAGTACCTATATTGGTGGGCTCGGTACCGAAATTACCGCCACTGGCCCAATCTCTTTTTACAGTGGTATGTATAACCGCTGCGTGATCAATAATAGGTGAATTTCTAACTCCTGATGGTATGTCCAAGGTCAATTCCCCACTATCATAATCGCTTATAAATCCTCTCTGTGGCGAATAGTAAAAACTCCATAACTGCCGTCGGTTTCGTATAGCATTGTTTATATGATACCCATCAAAAATCAAGCCTTCTAAATCAGGAAGTATATCCCGTCCCGAACTATAATCTGTTCGGTCTGCTACAAATGCGACATCGATGGTTTTGGCAGGTGCTCCTTTTCCTAAAATAGGGATAGGGGAGTTGCCATAAGGCCAGTCTCCAGCCGCAAAATACCAATCTTCAGATTTCTTTCTGCCTTTTCCATCTGTAATGCGGACCAAGAAACGAACAAATGATTCTGCCGGAAATCCATCGGAAAAACTATGGGTTTCATTTGCAGATGTAGGTTCTGTGCTGTAGTTCCAATCTTCCATAAACCCCCATTGTCCTCCAGGACGCTGTCGTGCGGAGCGCATATTGTTATTAGGGTTAACATACAATTCATATTCATATACAAATAGCTCTGCACGGGCAATCCCATCGTTATCGCTAGTATTGAATGTGAAATTTACCGCTGTATTATTTGTGGGATGAAACGGTGCATACCGAGTGGTTAGAGCTGTTGGGGCTCCACAACTGCAAAGTAATACTGCTGATAGCAACAGCCAAAAAAATTGAATTGGTTTACATGATACTAGTTTCATAATCCTGTGTTTTAAATGGCCAACTAGGGGATTTTAGCCGGTTTGTTAATTATGAAAGTAAAATTATAGAAGATACTAATTATATGTACCCGTTAAATATCCTTTTTAATTAGGGGTAAAAACCTGTATTTTAGAAAGGTATGACTTTTTTGATATGCTAATTATAATCTAATGGAAGTTGAAGATTGTAAGGCTTACGAAGTCAACTTTTCTTTTTTATAGTTATTATATTAATAATAAAAAGGATAATTGGTCATATTCTAATTTAATGGCACCATCTTTGTAAAGTAACAAGTATTAATAAATTAAATTACATTACAATGAGTAAAGGAACAGTAAAATTTTTCAACGACACCAAAGGTTTTGGATTCATCACTGAAGAAGGCGTTGAAAAAGATCACTTTGTACACATTTCTGGATTAATCGATGAGATTAGAGAAGGTGACGAAGTAGAGTTTGACTTACAAGAAGGAAACAAAGGATTAAACGCAGTAAACGTAAAAGTGATCTAACTATATATCTTTATATTTTCAAAAGAAAGCCTGTCTTAATTGATGGGCTTTTTTATTACCTGAGTTTTAAAAGTAAATCCATTAAAAAGAAGTAGTTTTGCGCCAAATTAAAAGCCCTGACAATGAAGCGCATAAAAGAGTACAGTACCTTATTTGGAGTTGAGAAAGAAATCGATCTTAAACTACTCAAAAAAAGCTATCGAAATTTAGTGAAAGAATGGCATCCAGATAAATTTCAAGAGGGTGATCCAAAGCAGCAAGAAGCTGAACTACAAAGCCGTAAAATTATAGATGGGTATCATTTTTTAGTGAGCATGGCTCCCGAAACCAAAGAAAAAAACCTACCTGCTTATACCGAAACAATTACGAATGCGGCTATTGCAGATTACCAACATAAAGGATTATTACTAGAAATTACCTTTACCGATGGCAATACATACGAGTATTTTGGAATTACTAAGCCTGTTTACCTCAAAATGATAAATGCCGGAAACCTGAATCGTTTTGCAAAACGGAATATTTATCCTAAATATACGTATAGAAAATCGAAACGAATTCTTGAAGAAGCATAGTAGGCTTTATGCAATAGGCAGTAAGCTTTATGCTATTAAATCACTTAATAATCATTAAGATAAACACAATACAATCAATACCAATATGAATACTACATTTTCAGATTTAGGCATAGCAGATTCTTTAGTAAAGGGCTTAGATGCATTGGATATAAAAAATCCTACCTCCATACAAGTAAAGGCAGTTCCTGTTATTTTAAACCAAAAAGAAGATGTTGTCGCCTTAGCAAAAACGGGTACAGGTAAAACCGCTGCGTTTGGATTGCCCTTGCTTCAGCTTATAGATGTAGCTAATAAAGACATTCAGGCAGTAATTTTAGCACCCACACGAGAGCTTGGACAACAAATATTTACGAATTTAAGTGATTTTGCAGCCTATACTCCAAACATTTCCATCGCAGCTATTTGTGGCGGAATTCCTATAAAGCCTCAAATAGAACGTTTAAAAGAAGATACTCATATTGTTGTTGCCACCCCAGGCCGGTTAATTGACCTATTGCAAAGGGGAGCGCTGTCCATTAAAAACACCAACTATCTAGTGCTAGATGAAGCAGACGAAATGGTTACTGCTTTAAAAGACGGACTGGATACCATCGTTGCTGCACTGCCTAAAAAGAGAAGAACTTTGCTTTTTACGGCTACTATGCCTGGGACCATAAAGCAACTGGTTCAGAATTATATGTCTAAACACGTAGCGCATATTGAAGCGGATATGGAAACGGTTGGGCATCAAGGGATCGACCACCAATTTGTTGTAGTAGAACCTATTGAAAAACTAGAGGTATTGCTACACTTTTTAAATAGCAAACAAGGAGAACGCGGAATTATCTTTTGTAAAACCAAAGCGGCCGTTAATAAATTGGCAAAAAAATTGGCTATTAATAAGTTTTCTTCAGGTGCCTTACACGGAAGTTTAACCCAAGGAATTCGTG
>NZ_CAXBCK010000040.1:0-36500 GCF_963974425.1 uncultured Marixanthomonas sp. | reverse complement strand
TTCTGACTTGGGTAACAACACAGGGCCCTGCTTCTATAACGGTGCACGGAATGTTTTTTCCGTTCTCGTCAAAAAGGCTGGTCATCCCTATCTTTTTTCCAATTAACCCAGACATATTTATATAATTAAAAATTATGAATTTTAGAATGCAGATCATCGGTGCCTACATCCCTCCTTCGTTTATTGTTTTTATTTCAAAGCAAACGGGGCCAAAATAAATTCGACCCCGAATGTTATCTTGTTTTCCGTTTTTCCCTTGCTTACAAGCGCAGGACATTTTACTTCGACTTTACTCAGCAAACACGTAGGCTTGTTAAGCTGTCGATGATGTTTACTTACACCTTAATCTCTACTTCTACACCACTTGGCAACTCTAACTTCATTAGAGCGTCAATTGTTTTTGAAGAAGAACTGTAGATATCCAATAGTCTTTTATAAGAACTTAATTGAAATTGCTCTCTACTCTTCTTGTTAACGTGTGGTGAACGTAGAACGGTAAATATCTTTTTGTGAGTTGGCAACGGGATTGGCCCTGTTACTACTGCACCTGTGCTCTTTACTGTCTTTACGATTTTTTCAGCAGATTTGTCCACTAAATTGTGATCGTAAGATTTTAGCTTTATTCTGATTTTTTGACTCATTCTGATCTGTTATACGTTAGCGGTTCCTTTTGCTGCTGCGATTACTTCTTCTGAAATATGTGAAGGAGTTTCAGCGTAATGTGAAAATTCCATTGTTGAAGTTGCACGACCTGAAGACAATGTTCTTAATGTGGTTACATAACCAAACATTTCAGAAAGTGGTACTTCAGCCTTAACAACTTTGGCACCTGCACGGTCACCCATACTACTCATTTGTCCACGGCGACGGTTAAGATCTCCTACAATATCACCCATATTTTCTTCTGGAGTTAACACTTCCAGCTTCATAACAGGCTCCATTATTACAGCTTTTGCAGCTTTTGCAGCATTTTTAAATCCTAATTTTGCAGCAAGCTCAAACGATAGTTGATCGGAATCCACATCGTGGTATGAACCATCTGTTAAAGTAACTTTCATCGCTTCTACTTCGTATCCAGCTAATGGTCCATTTTGCATAGCCATTTTAAAGCCTTTTTCAATAGAAGGTATAAATTCCTTAGGAACGTTACCACCTTTTATAGTAGAAACAAATTCTAATCCGTCTTTTCCTTCTTCTGCCGGTTCTAATGTAAATACAATGTCAGCAAATTTACCACGACCACCAGATTGTTTTTTGTACGTTTCTCTGTGATCCGCTTTACGCGTAACCGCTTCTTTGTACTCAACTTGTGGTTGCCCTTGGCTTACCTCTACCTTAAACTCACGTCTAAGACGGTCTACAATAATATCTAAGTGAAGCTCACCCATACCAGAAATAATAGTTTGGCCAGAAGCTTCATCGGTACGTACTTGGAATGTTGGATCTTCTTCAGCCAACTTAGCCAATGCCATACCTAACTTATCTACATCTGCTTTAGTTTTTGGCTCCACAGCGATACCAATTACGGGATCTGGGAAGTCCATAGATTCTAAAACAATTGGATGTTTTTCATCAGTAAGCGTATCTCCTGTTTTAATATCTTTAAAACCAACAGCTGCCCCAATATCTCCTGCTTCGATATACTCGATAGCATTTTGCTTATTAGAGTGCATTTGGTAAATACGAGAAATACGTTCTTTTTTCTGAGAGCGGTTGTTCAACACATAAGAACCTGCATCTAAACGACCTGAGTACGCACGGAAGAACGCTAAACGACCCACAAAAGGATCAGTAGCAATTTTAAACGCTAATGCTGCAAATGGTGCAGTTACATCAGGCTTACGAATTTCTTCTTCTTCAGTATCAGGATTCACCCCTACAATACCCTCTTTATCCATAGGAGAAGGCAAATAACGACATACAGCATCTAACAAGAACTGTACACCTTTGTTTTTAAAGGCAGAACCGCAAATCATTGGGATAATAGACATATCCATTACAGCAGCTCGAAGCGCAGCGTGCACTTCATCTTCAGTAATAGAGTCTTCATCCTCCATAAATTTCTCAAGCAAGTTTTCGTCATACGCAGCTACTTCTTCAATAAGAAGCGCACGATACTTTCTTGCTTCAGCTTTTAATTCTTCAGGAATTTCGATAACATCAAATGTTGATCCTTGTGTTTCATCATGCCAAACTACAGCACGGTTTTTAACAAGGTCGATAATTCCCTTAAAGTCACCCTCTTCACCAATGTTTAAAACAATTGGAACAGCGTTAGACTTCAACATGTCTTTTACTTGCTGGCAAACTCCTAAAAAGTTAGACCCTTGACGGTCCATTTTGTTTACAAAACCTATTCTTGGTACTTTATAGTTATCTGCAAGTCTCCAGTTAGTTTCAGATTGTGGCTCAACACCATCCACCGCACTAAACAAGAATACCAAACCGTCCAATACACGTAAAGAACGGTTTACCTCTACCGTAAAGTCAACGTGACCAGGAGTATCGATAATATTAAAGTGGTAATCTTTAGTTTCAGGCAGTTCTTTTGCATTTTCCATTGGGAACTTCCAAGTACAAGTAGTCGCAGCCGAAGTAATTGTAATACCTCGCTCCTGCTCTTGTTCCATCCAGTCCATTGTTGCTGCACCATCATGTACTTCACCAATTTTGTGACTTACACCTGTATAATACAGAACACGCTCTGTTGTTGTAGTTTTACCGGCATCAATATGCGCAGCAATACCTATATTTCTTGTAAATTTTAAATCTCTTTGTGCCATTTTATTTAGAATCTGAAATGTGAGAATGCTTTATTTGCTTCGGCCATTCTATGCGTATCAGTACGCTTTTTAACCGCGGCGCCTTCTTCTTTTGCAGCTGCCAATATCTCTGCCGCTAACTTTTGTGGCATTGATTTTTCGTTTCTTTTACGCGCAAAAAGAATCAACCACTTCATAGCTGTTGAAATTTTACGGTCTGCTCGTATTTGCATAGGGATTTGGAAGGTTGCCCCACCAACTCTACGACTACGAACTTCTACGTGAGGCATAACGTTAGACAAAGCTTCTTTCCAAAGCTCCAATCCTGTTTTCTCATCGTCTGTTTTTTTCTCTTCTACAATGTCAATCGCATCGTAAAATACTTTAAAAGCCACCGACTTTTTTCCATCCCACATCATGTTGTTCACAAAACGTGTTACCAATTGGTCGTTAAACCTTGGATCTGGTAAAAGTGGTCTTTTCTTGGCCTGTCTTTTTCTCATGTCTTCTTTTTAAAAGTTTTTAATTACTTCTTAGGGCGTTTAGCTCCGTACTTAGATCTACGTTGCGTTCGGCCTTCAACACCAGCGGTGTCTAATGCTCCACGAACAATGTGATACCTAACTCCCGGTAAATCTTTTACCCTTCCACCTCTAACCAATACTATCGAGTGCTCTTGTAGATTGTGACCTTCTCCAGGGATGTATGCGTTTACTTCCTTACCATTTGTCAACCTTACCCTTGCTACTTTACGCATAGCAGAGTTTGGTTTTTTAGGTGTAGTAGTATAAACACGCGTACAAACCCCTCTTCTTTGAGGGCACGAATCCAAAGCAGCCGATTTACTCTTCTTGGTTATTTTGGTTCTTCCTTTTCGTACTAATTGTGAAATTGTTGGCATATAAAATATGTATTATACTTATGTAATATAAAATACCCTTTTTTAAAAGGGTGTGCAAAGGTAAAAATTAAAATGAATTAATCAAACGTTACCAGCTTAATTTTCAGTGCTTTTTTTATTATTTTGAAAATTGCATAGTAAAACACCATATAGAAGGTTAGCTTTACAACTGTAATAGTATACTTTTTTTGAAGAATTTTTTATACATATTTTCACTCCTTATTATAACAACAATAAGTTCGACATCTGCTTTGTCGCAAACTCTGTATTTGGAAATTTCTGCTGAGAGACCTATTTCAAAAGAATTAAAAGACAGCCTTTTTATTACTAATACTTTTAAAGATTACAGCTCTTTACAAAAAGAAGTTGACACCCTGCCACAAAAACTAGAGCGCTTGGGTTTTATTGAAAGCAAATTAAAAAGCCTGATCAAAAAAAACGACAGCACTTACATTGCGGATTATTTATTCGGAAAAAAATATCAATATATTAAGGTATATTATAATGATGTTTTTTTCAGCAGAAAGGAATTACAAAAAATTGCTTCAGAAGTTACAGAAACCTATTTCATTCTTCCTTTTGAAACGACTGAAGCATCCCTTCAAAAATTGAACGTTTTAAAAACTGAAGAAGGAAATGCATTCGCTACCTTGAATCTTTCAAATTTACAAGTTGAAGAAAATCACCTTTCAGCAATGCTCGAATTTGAGTCTGGCCAAAAAAGATCATTAGACTCATTGGTAGTAAAAGGGTATGAAAAATTCCCAAAATCATTCCTGAAATATTATGCTGGAGCAAAAACCGGTAAGACTTTCGATAAAGAAAAACTAAAAGAACAAAACACAGCAATCAACAATTTAGGATTTGCCAAAACCACCAAAGCACCAGAGGTATTATTTAGAAAAGAAACAACAACAGCATACTTTTATATTGAAAAACAAAATAATAATCTTTTTGACGGTATTTTAGGTTTTGCTACCGATGAAGACACACAAAGACTTCAATTTAACGGCTATTTAAATCTAGAACTAAATAATAATCTTAATTACGGAGAGCAACTCCTCATTAATTATAAGTCAGATGGCAGTGATCAGCAAAACTTCAGAGTAAAAGCCACCTTACCCTACCTCTTTAGAACACCTTTCGGGATTAGTGGAGAACTAAAAATTTTTAAACGAGACAGTACTTTTGTAACTACAGAACAGCAGGCACGGCTTAATTACCAAATAAACCCAGTATCAAATGCGTATATAGGTTACAAAGGATATGAATCCAGCAACCTTCTTGATGAAATTGAAGTAGGCAGCACAGTAGAAGATTTCAACTCCCGTTTTTTCATCGCTGGCGCTTCGTTTATTAAACGACAAGGCGATGCGTTATTCCCTATAAAAACAGAGCTAACACTTGACTCAGAAATCGGGTCTCGCGAACTAGAAAATACTAGTGAAGACCAAATAAAACTATCCGTATTAGCAAGTACTATCTTCAACTTAAATCTTAATAACTCCATATTTATAAGAAACAAGACCGATGTTCTTTTCAGTGAAACATACATTACAAACGAACTATTTAGATTCGGCGGCATTAATAGTATAAGAGGCTTTAACGAAAATAGTATTGATGCTTCTCTTCTGTCTACACTCAACACAGAATATCGATACCGTTTTAACAGCGGTTTGTATATACACAGCATCCTTGATTTTGGGTATTTTCAAAACCAAACGTTAAACATAGAACAAAACCTATACAGTGCTGGTATAGGGCTAGGAATACAAACAAAGGCAGGCATCTTAAAATTAAATATTGCTAACGGAATATCAGAACAGCAAAATTTTAACTTTTCAAATACAAAAATTCACCTAAGCCTAACTTCTAAATTTTAAGGAAACCTTACGATAGCTTTACTTTATCTTAAAATAAAACTAAAATTTACCGTTTAAAAGTTGTGTAATTAACTTTTTATTATGATTTTTGGCGTTGGCTAATTCAAATAAATTATAAAATGAAAACAAAGTTTAGTGGAATTTTAACGCTTTTATTAGCGTTAGTAGTGCAACTTTCGTTCGCACAAGAAAAAACAATTACAGGTACTATTACCGATGATACTGGGCTGCCCTTACCTGGGGTAAACATCATAATCAAGGGCACAAGTACAGGTACTCAATCAGATTTTGATGGTAATTACTCTATTGGAGCTGAAGTTGGACAAACATTAACATATAGTTATGTTGGTTTTGAAACCAAGCAGGTCAAGGTGGCATCTTCAAACAACATAAATGTTGAAATGGCAGCCGGAGCAACTCTTGAAGAAGTTGTAGTTACTGGATATTCTAACCGAAATAAAACCGTACAAACCTCTGCAGTGGTATCCATTTCTTCTGAAGAAATAAACCAACTTGCTCCAACAACTAGTGTTGATAACATGTTGCAAGGTAAAGCTGCCGGTGTTCAAGTAACATCAGCTAACGGTAAACCAGGACAAGGAGCGTTTGTACGTATTCGAGGTCAAGGTTCATTGGTAGCGGGTGCTTCTTCTCCATTATATATTGTAGATGGAGCTCCAGTTAGGGAGCAAGAAATGGGAAACATTGCGCCTGAAACAATCGAAAACATTACCATCTTAAAAGATGCGGCAACGACGGCTCGTTATGGGTCTCGTGGAGCTAACGGGGTGGTAGTAATTACCACAAAAAGTGGTAAAAGAAACAAGGATGCTACAGTTAGATTTAGCTCACGATATGGAGTTACTTCACGTATAGATCCTAATTACACTATGATGAATGCTTCTCAAAAACTTCAATACGAAGCTGAATTATATGCCTTAGGTGTAACGGCAGCTGGTTCTTTACCAGGTGTTACAACTGCGCCAGGTAGTCCAGAGCGTCAAATATTATTAGATAACGCTGTTGACTGGCAAGACCTAATATTAAAAGACGGTATTGTTCAAAACAATAATATCTCTTTTTCTGGTGGAGCTGAAAAAATGGATTACTATTTTTCTGTAGGTCATGACAGAAACACTGGTATAATAGATAAGATTGGCGGTTTTGAAAGATTGAATTCTAGATTAAACATTAATTTTGATGCCAAAGAATGGTTAGCACTTGGAGTTAACGTTGGATATTCAAGATCAAGAAGTGATGAGCCAAGAGATAGAAACAACTCTCAAAACCCATTTAGGGCAATGTTAGATTACAATTCTTATGAATCAGAATTTCTTTTGGACGAAGAAGGACAAGTTGTTTTAGATGAAAATGGTGACCCTACATTTAACCCAACACATACCACTTTCCCAGTACGAGGAGGTCTTGAGACAGAACCAGAGTATTATGTTGAAAACCAAACTTTAGCTTCTGTTGATGCTACTGTAAAACTTACTGATAACTTCAGCTATCAATTTAATACTTCTGTAAGTCATATAAACCGAAGAAGCGAATATTACGCTAAACCAGGAGGTATTTTAGCAGACTTATTAGCCTTAGACGGTAGTAAAAATGATCAAGGTTATCAATTATTAGACCTTACATTGAGTAATCGTCTTAACTACACGCTATCTACTGAAAACCACAATTTAAACGTGTTAGCGTTATATGAATTTAACCTTAATGAGACTAATCAATACTTTTTAAGAAGTGAAGGCTTTCCTTCTGCGCAGTTAAGCACGCAATCTAATGCTGCTACTGTTACAGATGGAGATACATTTAGAAACCGATTAACTTTACTTTCTTATGGTGCATTTGCTGAGTATGATTTCAAACAACGTTACTTAGCGTCTGCTTCAGTTCGTCGTGATGGATCTTCAAACTTTGGTTCTGATGTTCAGTATGGTACATTTTATAGTTTTAGTGCTGGTTGGAACATTGCAAAAGAAGACTTCTTTAATGTAGATTTTATTGATCTATTAAAAATAAGAGGTTCATATGGTACTGTAGGTAACAGAAATGGTATTGGACGTTATGCTTCTCAGCCAACTGTTTCATTTAGTCCTTATGTAGATGGAACTAGTGCAACTGAAATAGAAAACATAGGTAACCCAGAATTACAATGGGAAACAACAACCACTTACAATGTTGGTTTAGAGTTCAATATGTTTAACAATAGATTACGTGCAGTAACAGATTATTTTGTTCGTGACACTGATGATCTTCTTTTCAACGTGCCGACAGCAACTGAAGCTGGGGTGGGTAGCATCCCTGGTAACCTTGGTGGTATCCAGAATAAAGGACTTGAAATTTCATTACAAGGAGATATATTCAGATCGTCAGATTTTACTTGGACTGTAGGTGGTAATGTTCTTTTCTTAGATCACGAAATTACAGAATTACCTGACGGAGAGGATATTGCAGTAGCAGATAGCTTTGGAATTCTTTGGAGAGAAGGTGGTAAAATAAACCAACATTATTATGTTAGGTACGCGGGTGTAGATCCAGCAAATGGACAACCTTTATTTTACGGAGGTGATGGTGAAATTTATACAGCCGGTAATCTACCAAGTGGTTTAGATGAAAATGGTGAAGAAATTGAAAACAGAGTTCTTGATGGACGATCTACAATTGCTGATACAGAAGGTGGTTTCTTCACTAATATTCGCTACAAAGGCTTCGGTCTTAGAACTGACTTTGTGTTTAAAGCAGGGAACTGGATTAATAATATAATTAGAGCACAACACGTTACTAACGGATCTACAATTGCAGACAACCATGCTGTTGAAGCTTTTAATTATTGGCAAGAACCTGGAGATACTGGCGTACTTCCTAGTCCTATTTACAGAAATGAAATTGCTAATGTAGATTCTGACCAGTTCCTTGAAAAAGGTGACTACATACGTATGCGTAATGTAACTTTATCATATGATTTTACAAACGACATATTAGACAAGACACCATTTAACACCTTGCGTATATATTTACAAGGGCAAAACTTGTTAACCTTTACAAAGTTCTGGGGTGATCCTGAAGTAGGTATATCATCTGGAGAGACAATTGATTTCACTGATACTGTTGCACCAGGAGAGGTTACTTTATACAGTTACCCAAATACTAAATCCGTTCAACTTGGCGTAGACGTAAGTTTCTAATATTAAAAAAAAACAAAATGAAAAATATATTTTATAAAATAACAATTTTAGCTCTTATCGCCGGGTTTTCAACCTCCTGTGATAGTGAACTAGATCAAACGCCTTTCGACGAATTTAGTACGGGTCAGGCGTATGTTACAGCAGATGATTTTGAAAATGGTATCCGTGGTGTTTACCTAGACATAGCCCTCGGCATATACAGCGGTAGTGATGCAGGATCAATGCTTACTACACCTGATATATTATCAGACAATGTTACTTTGGCACAAGCAGGTCGAAATACACAGTTTACAGCTCATAACTGGAACTATTCCCCAGCTAACGATATATTGGCAGGTCTTTACTTTTTTTCGTATGAATTAATTTATAGAGCCAATACTTTATTAGCATTTGCGGAAGACTTTGAAGGTGAATCCAAACCAAACATTATTGCAGAAGCAAAGTCTTTAAGAGCTTTGGCTAACTTTAACTTGGTAAACTTTTTTGGTAAGATACCAACACAATCTAGTGATGCAAACAGTGCTTTAGGTATTGCATATGTTACTGAGGCAGATCCATTAATTGAACCTGCTCGAATTTCTGTAGGCGAAGTATATAACAATATTGCCACAGATTTAGCAGAAGCAGCTGTAAATATCAATGAGGACAATGGTGCAGGCAGACTAGGTAAAGACGCTGTAAACTTACTTTTGTCTCGTGTATACCTATATATGGGAGAATGGCAAAATGCTATAAATGCTGCCAACAAAGTAACTGAAGCTATTGCTTCTAGGGAAGATGTAGTGGGTGTATGGACAGATGAAAACCAGTCTGGTTTAGTTTTCTATATTCCTAATAACGTAGGTGAGATAAACGCAAGTATTGGTGTTGTTTGGAGTCAAGGACCTCCTCCACAATTAATCCCTGAATATGCAACTTCATTTGAATTATATAATTTATTTGCAGAAGATGATATTCGTAGAGATGCCTATACTTTCTTTGGTACTGATGCTTCAGGAAATGATTATAATGCTATAAAAAAATTGTATGGACGTGATAATCTTTTTAACGGACGAGTTGATTATAAGATTTTCCGTGCTGCAGAGGCTCAATTAAACATAGCAGAAGCTCAGTATAACTTAGGAAACGAAAGTGGAGCTAGAGCAGCTTTAGATGCTGTACGTTCTAAAAGATATCTTACCCCACCAAGTGGTGAAACTGGTACAGCGCTTCGCGATGCTATCCGTTTAGAAAGACGTCTTGAATTTGCTTTTGAATACCAACGTTTCTTTGACCTGAAGAGATGGGGACTTCCTGTAACAAGACTGAGCACAGGGGAATATGCGGATGGAACCGGAACACCTTCCGAACAGTTGACTTTACAAGCTAATAGCTTTAAATTTCAATTGCCTATTTCGCAATCTTCACGTGATCAAAACCCTAACTTACAGCAAAACCCTGGGTATTAATAATTTTAAAAAATCGACAAAATGAAAAGATTAAATATAATATTTGCGATACTAACTTTAACCATTTTTACGGTTTCTTGTGAAACTTATGATGATTTTGAAGAGCAAAGAGAAATTGTAGTTGGGTTTTCAACACCTACAGAGTCATTTGACCTTGAAGATGGTGAAGAAAAAACAGAAACTTTAAGTGTTTTTAGTTCAGAAGCTACAAGCGCTGACAGAACATTTAACGTAGTGGTAGTTGAAAGTGAAGTGGAAACAGAAAGCTATACTTTTGATAATACTGTAACCATACTTGCAGGTGAAAGAGAAGGTTCTATTGATATTACTGGATTTGGTGTATCTCTTACAGAGGAAGAAAAAACATTGACACTCTTAATTGAACGTGCCGATGCATACGTTTCTGGAGGTCCAGCAGTAATTACCTTTACTAGAGATGAATAAATAAACCCTCTCTATTAAATATAACAAGGTCGCCTTTTATAGGCGGCCTTTTTTTATACTTTAAGCAAAAAAAATCGCTTTTCTAATTAATCTCTTATTAAAGATTAAGACAATACTATTTTCAGTATTAAAAACTACTAAACAAAGTATTCGACTAAAACTTCTATTATTTTAATTAGTAAAAATCTAAGCTAGATTCCACATATTGTATGTTCTTTTTAATGCTTACTTTTGCAGTATGAGCAAAAAAGACAACATTTTTGGCATTTACCCAGTACTTGAGGCTATAAAATCTGACACTGAAATAGACAAAGTCTACATTCAAAAAGATTCCGATAACGATAAATTGGCCACTATAATTTCAGAACTTGAAAATAAGCAAGTAACCATTAACCATGTACCGGTTGAAAAACTAAACCGATTAACAAATGGTAACCACCAAGGAGTTGTCGCGATTACCTCACCTATTTCTTTTGTGTCTCTTGAAGAAATTGTTGAAAAAAGCTTATCATCCAAAAAAACACCTTTGTTTTTAGTTTTAGATCAGATTAGCGACGTACGTAATTTTGGTGCGATCATCCGTACTGCAGAGTGTACCGGTGTAGATGCTATCATCATACAGAAAAAAGGAGGTGCACCCGTATCTGGCGATGCAGTAAAGACTTCTGCAGGAGCTATATTTAACATGCCCATTTGTAAAGTGGACCATATAAAAGATGCCATTTATTATCTTCAAGGTTCAGGCATTAAAACTATTGCGGCTACAGAAAAAGCTGAAAAAGACATTTATAACACTTCTTTTAATAAACCTTTGGCCTTAATTATGGGTTCAGAAGGAAAAGGAGTTTCTACTTCTGTTTTAAAAATAGTTGATGAGCAAGCAGCATTACCTCTCTTAGGCGAAATTAATTCTTTGAATGTAAGTGTTGCCTGTGGTGCTTTTTTATATGAAGTAGTTCGGCAGCGTGCTAACTAAAATACAAAAGCCTTAAGTAATACTATCGTCTTCAGAGTTCTTTCTGAAATAATAATTGATTTTTGTTAACTTTTTTTCAATCTCGGCTTCAATTTCTGTTTCAGTTTTAGGATCAATATTAGGTTCTTCTGTAATTTCAATAAAATTTCCTTCTTCATCAAAATGTTGTAAAAACTTATCTTCTTCAGGATTATAATCATCCCGTTGCCAGTCATATTTTTTTTCAGGAATCTTATCTTCCTTGAAAAAGAAAGCAAAAACCAAACCGACCAAAAAGCCAGATAAATGGCCTTCCCAAGATATTTTTGTATCAATAGGGAATACATACCACAGTAAACTTCCGTAGAGAAAGACTACAACTAATGACAAAGCTATTAATTGATACTTTTTTGAAAAAACACCTCTAAAAAAAAGAAATGATGCTAATAGATATACAATTCCACTTGCACCAATATGATACGAGGGTCTTCCTATAAACCACGTTAACAGACCTGTTAATAGTAATCCCCCTAGTAAAACGCTCCATTTCATCTTACGATAAAAGTAAAAAAGAGAAGCCGTCAACACAAAAAGCGGAACAGAATTATTAAATAAATGTTGAAGTCCGCCGTGAATAAAAGGCCCAAAAAGAACGCCCCTCAGTCCTTCTATTCGTTGTGGATATATTCCGTAGGTTGTAAATCGCCATCCAAAGCGTATCTCAGCCCAATATACAACCCATATCGTGAGCACAAATAGTAAGGGCCCATAAATGACTCCCGGATAAAATGATAAAGGTTCTTTTTTGGACATATATTCTAAGTAACAAAAAGTAATCCCAACACTAAATTAATGATAATTTGTCAGTTAAATACGGGACTTAAAATTGTAATTTTGCTATATGAATACACCCTTAGCAGAACGTATACGCCCAAAAACTCTTGAAGATTATATTAGCCAGCAGCATTTGGTTGGCCCCAATGGTGCGCTAACCACTCAATTATCATCTGGTGTTTTATCTTCGATAATACTTTGGGGACCACCGGGAATTGGAAAAACTACTCTTGCTTCTATTATTGCCAGTCAGTCTAACAGACCTTTTTACACACTTAGTGCCGTTGACAGTGGAGTTGCGGCAGTGCGAGAAGTTATAAATAAAGCTAAAAAAAGCGATGACCTGTTTGCAGCCAAAAACCCTATTCTTTTTATTGATGAAATTCATCGATTCAGTAAATCCCAACAAGATTCTTTATTAGGAGCTGTTGAAAAAGGTTGGGTTACCTTAATTGGAGCTACGACCGAAAACCCAAGCTTTGAGGTAATCCCTGCCCTATTGTCACGCTGTCAAGTATATGTATTGAAACCGTTTAGCAAAGAAGACCTAGAAGCTCTCCTAAAACGTGCCATTGAAAAAGATAAGTTACTACAACAAAAAAAAATAGAACTAAAAGAAACTGAAGCCTTACTACGATTATCTGGCGGAGATGGACGTAAATTATTAAATATACTGGAATTGGTAGTGATTTCAGAAAAAAGTGACACCATTATTCTTACCAATGAAATGGTACAAAAAAAGGTGCAGAAAAATACGGTGCTTTATGATAAAGCTGGTGAACAGCATTACGATATTATTTCGGCCTTTATTAAAAGTATTCGCGGTAGCGACCCCAATGCAGCTGTGTATTGGTTGGCACGAATGATTGAAGGTGGTGAGGATATAAAGTTTATAGCACGGCGCTTGGTTATTTTAGCTTCAGAGGATATTGGCCTTGCTAATCCTACGGCATTAGTTATGGCCAACAATACTTTTCAGGCAGTTAATACCATTGGGTACCCGGAAGCTCGTATCATTTTAAGTCAGTGTACCATTTATTTAGCTACTTCAGCAAAGAGCAATGCGTCTTATGAAGCCATCAACAAAGCACAGCAATTGGTTAAACAGACAGGAGATTTATCCGTACCCTTATCGATAAGGAATGCTCCAACCAAATTAATGAAAGAGTTGGGATATGGGAAAGACTACCAATACGCTCAGAGTTACGAAGGCAACTTTATACCCCATGAGTTTTTACCAGATGAGATTAAAGGGACAACTTTATATAAACCTGGAAACAACAGTAGGGAAAACAATTTAAAAAACTACTTGAAATCACTTTGGAAAGATAAGTACAAATTTTAGCGAACTAAGGTATATAAAATCACCTTATCTCCTTTAAAAACAGAGAGGTTCTTTTCTTCATCAAAGTAAACGTCGTAAGTTTTGTTATTGATATTTGTAAATTTTACTTCAGAAGTTGTTTCAATTAAAGTACCTACTAATTGCAATCCATTTTCAGCCTCAGAAGATTCTTCATAAAATGAATACCCTTTGTCCGTTTTCCGAAGTAAAAAGGACTTTCCCCCTTTTTTATAATTTGAAAATTTAGCACTCGGAAGGTTTTTAGGAGTCCTATTTTTTACAATAGGTTCTGTTTTTGTAGACTTTTCAATTACGTTTTCAGCTTGAGTTTCAGCTTCAATTTCGGTTTCATTCATCTCTTCTGCTTCTAAAACTTCGATATCTTTTTGTTGAATATTTAATGTTTCTATACTTTCAAAAGCTTTTCTTGTAGCATCTTGATAGGCTTTTTTATACTCTTTAAATTTGCTTACGCCCTCGTTACTTGTATAAACTATATTTTCGTTGCAATCTTTAATCGTTATAATCAGTTTTGTCCTAAAGAAAGAGTTGTCCTCTTTAATATCGGCATAAAGACCATTACAGCGTTTTACATTGGGAGCTTTAGAAGTCAAAAAAGCATTGAAACCGTGTTTATTGAATAAAAATTCGGTGAGTGAACTTAACTGATACTTGTCTTTCCCTTCCAAAAAATCAAACTGCTCTGGTACAATAACAAAACTATAATCGTTCAGTGTTTTTTGTGCATATGAAGAAACACTAGCGAATAGGAATAAAATCAGGATAATTTTTTTTGTCATTGTTGGTTTATTTTTATGTTGAAACCTAGCTGTAAAGATACGGATTTTGCTTTAGCAATATTTCCGTAACTAAGTAGATTATCGGCAGCTAAATAAAAATTAAATTTTCCAAGATCTGCAACCATTCCCAACCCTACATTTGAAGCTGAATAAGGTTCTACGGTATAAGTAGCTTTTGCCGATAAAAAATCCCATAACCTACGATAATAAAATAAGGTTCCGGCTAACTGAGGCCCTTTAGGCCTTAAAACACTGAATAATTGCAAGCCTACTGCCTGATTTGTTTCTACAGCACCATTCATATTGTAACAGTCACAAGCATCTCCTCTACCGCTCCCAAAGCGATATTCTACTGCAGCATTTAGCTTTACTGGACGTAGTTGCGTGTATTGAGTTTGTAAGGTATCTACACCTACTTGGTTTTCAAACTCATCTACTACATTGGAAAAATAAGGGATAGTAGGTTCTCCATCCTCTATGGGTGGAAAAATCAACTCAATACCGTTTATGGTATGATTACCTTTAGACTCGTAATTTTCCACACCGTCTGTATGGAACACCATGCCTAAATCTAAAACACTTCCACTTACAGTCCAATACTTACCTATATCGTATGTGACTCCAAAATCGAATCCTAAACCTAAGTTTCCCCCAAAAAAGGAGCGACCCAATATTTCACTAACTACCTCGGCACTGCCATCAGCATCCCTCAAAGAGGCGTATCCAGATGTTTGTACTGACATATCGATATTACGTAATTCGTGTTCATAAATATTGATGCCATTGGTAGATTCTCGGGTTGTAAACGTACCCGTATTATTTGTACTCTGAAATTGAATCAAGCTAGAGTATACTTTTGCTCTAACTCCCAAAATTATATTATCGTTTACTTTTTTGTTAGCTCCAAAATGGAAGACGGTTAATAGTTCTCCCGTGGTACTAATTTCTCCAAGGTCAAATTCATAATCTAGATAATTTTGATTTCCTTCCCAAGCTAGAACAGCGAGATCTTTAGGAAAATAACTTATAAAATCCAGTTCTTGATACATTCCCCCCGAAAAATAGATTTTATTCTTAGCTAACCAACCAAAATCAATAATAGCAAGTTGTTGATTAATTGTAAAGAAATCTTTATCATCCATTTCAAATATTTTGTCACGTATACGGGAATTGATATCCGTACTAGACTCTTGAAATATATCATAGACGGAAATACCCGATGCTCCACCGTTAATATGAATTTGAGAAAGAAAAGGAATTCCAAAATGAAATTTTTGTGGCACTTTACTCCCCGGGTTGAGCAACAGATTTTGAGGCACTTCTTCTAGACCATATAAAACTTGCTTGTTTTGTGAAAGCAACTCACCAGTCCATAGCACTATAAAAAAGATTAATATATTTTTCATACAGCTTATAGTTCTAAGAAATACGTGGTTTTTGATTTCAAATTGAGTTCTCCTTCCAAGTTTTCATTAGATGAAGGTATTGTTACTGTCACTACAACCTTAGAGGCTTTCGTTAATTGGATTAAATCATTTCCTTCTACCGTTTGAGTAAATTCGGTAGTTTGGATATTTTGGGAGCTTCCTTGAGCAACACCCGTCCCTGTGCTATAGGTTTCCACATTACTATCATCCAAAAATTGAAAATCAACATCAAATCTTCTGGGAATGCTATTAGTAAATTCAAAAAGGAAATCTGCTTTTACTAAGTCCTCTTGGACAAAATTATCGTCTAGAAAAGGGAGCTCGGTAGTATCACGTACTATGAGCCTAGGAGTAGATGTGACCGAATCGAAAAAGTCACTTGCTTTTAGATTAAAATAAATCAAGTTTAATTCAACAACCGGAGAAAGAGAAATATCCTCAGTTTGGTCGAAATCAGTATCTCTAACACAAGAAGATAGAATAATACATGCCAAAGTTACCAAAATTGGCATTGATAGGTTTGTTTTCATTGCAGGGGATTTTAAATAGTAACGCACTTATATTTCGATTATTTCACTATATAATCTTTTTAATTTCAAACAAAACATCAACAAATAGTTGGTTTTCAACAGGTTTTGACTTTTTATAATTATAATACACGGTTTGCATGCCAATTGCCTTAGCTCCTAATATATCAGCTTCATATGAGTCACCAATCATAAAGCTATTTTCTGCTTTTGCTGAAGCCTTTTGCAATGCTGTTTTAAATATAACAGGATTGGGCTTCTTTAACCCTACCTCTTCCGAAGTGGTGATCGTTTTGAAATATTCAAATATGCCACTTTTTTTTAGTTTAAGGTGCTGCACATCGTGAAAACCATTCGTTATTATATGAAGATTGTATTTTTTTGACAAATAATCTAAAACATCTAATGCGCCATCAAATAAATGATTATCTCCAGGTAGTTCATCGATGTAAGATTGTGCCATGGCATCTATTTCGGTTATGGGATAGGTAAGATCAAAAAGTTTAAACGCATCAGTTAACCTACCTCTTCGCAATTGCTGTTTAGTAACTTTATCTTCTCTAAACAACCTCCAATACTCAAAATTAATAGGCTCGTATTCTTTTATGAAGAGGTCTATATCCAACGGGATTTTATGATTTGCAAACACTCGTTTAAAAGCCAAATAAGAGTTTTTATCAAAATCCCATAAAGTATGATCTAAGTCGAAAAACACATCGGTCACTTTATTCATCTTGTAACATTTTTTCAGAAAATATTTTTTTCCACATTTTATTTGTTTCTGAAGAGAAATCGATATTACTGAAAACCATGGAGAATGTACCGTTCACTTTTTTAACTAATGTAAACATGGCTTCGATGGTTTTATTAACTTCCATTTCACTTTTATCGCTAAAAGACAAAGTAGTGGCTGCCAATGGATGTATTATTAGTGGGGTTTTAATTTCATAATCGAGGTCATAAAAAAGAAAAGGCGTACAAGTACCCGCACGAAAACCTACGGCATTTTTATATACCATTGTAAAATCCCTTTTAACCTCTAGCTCGACCAGATCTCTATAAAAATCAGGCAAGTTCACTAAATAATGAGAACCCATGGTACTCAACAACGTTCTATTCGTTATTTCTTCAAGTTTCTCTTTTTCTTTTTTCAGCATTTGGTATTCATTTAAAGCACCCATAGAAAACAACAATCCTACTTCTTTATAATCGTTTACATACTTTATGAGCATTTTAAATTTTTGACGATGTGTATTGATGCTTTCTTTAAAGGTTGCCGCTTCCCCTAGTAGGAAGAAAACAGATAATGGATTTTTACTACGTTTGGCTCTGTTTATTATCCATTTAAAAGTATTATGAGGATCCCTCCTCACTCCTAATATTACTTGCGTTCTCCTTGTTACCTGCAAAATTTTAAACCTCAGTAAATCGCTTAAATACCCTATAAAAGATCTAAAAATACCCTTTTGTTCATATGCATACGGCTCTACCGCCTTAATTACAGGATGTATATTCATACTTTTTGAAGAAAACTCTATACCCGGAAAATATTCTTCAAGTACTTTTTTAAACTTATAAGCCCAAACATCGACTACCGGCTGTTGTAAAAACTTTTCTTTATAACCTAAACTTTCTGAAACTGGATAGCGCCCACGCTCATCTTTTACGTGAGGAAGATATTCCTCATAACGGCTCAACAAATAAAACCCTGCTGAGAAAATATCAAATGGTAGCGCACTCTTTTCTGAAACTGGGAAAAAACAGATAGTCTCTTCCCATGGCTTGACAGTTATATCAATACTTTCAACACCTTGCTCGGTAAGCAACCCCTGACTTTGAATAAAAAGTTCATTCCCCATGGGTTGTTTCCCGTAGGAAATTTTTGGACCAGAATGGGCTATCAATTCTTCTATAACAGATGTAAAGCCAACCTCTAACCCCAAAATACGCATACAAATATGCTTAAAAATATAGGTGGTTCTTGGAGTTATTTTTTGAGTATAAATTAACAGCATAGGCAGTTACATCATAGATTCGTCGGCGAAGCTAAAGTACGCTTTTTCGGTTATTATAAGGTGATCCAGCACTTTTATATCTAGACTTTCCCCTGCTGTTTTTAATTTTTGGGTAAGTTTAATATCAGGTTGACTGGGCTTCAATGTCCCAGAGGGGTGATTATGCGCCAATATTATTGCTACCGCACCTAATTGCAATGCATTTTTAAAGGCCAAGCGAACATCCACCAAAGTTCCGGTAATACCACCCTTGCTGAGTTGTGAGGTTTGTAACACTTTATTGGAATTGTTTAAATACACAATCCAAAACTCTTCGTGTGGTAATTCCCCTATAACAGGTTGCATAAGTTCGAAAACCGATTGGCTAGAGGTTATTTTATTTTGATTCAATGCCTCGCCAGCCCTTCGCCTTCGTCCTAATTCTAGCGCTGCAGCAATCGTAATTGCTTTTGCTTCGCCAATTCCTTTAAATTGCATTAAATCTTTAATGGTGAGTTTTCCTAATTGGTTTAAATTATTTTCTGCAGAAGCTAATATACGCTGACTTAAGGAAACAGCACTTTCCTCTCTACTGCCCGAACTTATTAAAATAGCAATTAGTTCAGCATCACTCAAAGCTGTACGCCCTTTCTGAAGCAATTTTTCCCGTGGCCGGTCGTCTTCACTCCAGTTTTTTATTGAAAAAGATGTTGGTTTTTCTTTCAAATAGGTTTCTTAAACCTTTAAAGATAATAATGTATCTTTAAACTGAAAACAGCAAGCGCCAAAATCTAATTTTATAGTCATGAAATCTTTATTTTCTCCGGAAGCTTATTCAGAAGTTAAACAGCGTATTGAAAAAGTAGACCCCAACAAACCCCCAGAATGGGGAAAGATGAATGCGGCACAAATGATACACCATTGCCAAAAACCACTTGAAGTTATTCTACAAAAAACAACAGTTAATAAACCAAATCCTTTTATGCGATTGCTAATGAAAACATTTAAAGGAATGATGTATAACGATAAACCTTGGAAACAAAACCTACCCACTGCCAAAGAATTTATAGTGACCGACACCAAAGATTTTGAAAAGGAAAAAACACAACTGATTTCACTTCTAGAAGAATTCAATCAAAAAGACGAAAATAAAGGGTTGCCACCGCATCCTATATTTGGTAGTTTTACCAATGAGCAATGGGGTAAGATGCAGTATAAACATCTAGATCATCATTTACGGCAGTTTGGAGCTTGATTTTAGTAAGTAACAGGCAGAGTAAAATCTATAAGAAATTAAAAACTATATAAAAATCAACTTATCAACTCTTTTAACTCATAATTAAAATAATGTACCCACCTCCACATCATCAAGTTGACGATATTGATAAAATGATCGCTGCTATCAAGCAATTTCCTTTGGGAATGCTTGTTTCAGTTAAAGAAGACACACCGTTTATTACGCATATTCCTTTTATCTACAATGATAAAACGAATCGTTTAGTAGCACACATTGACAAAAACAACCCACAACTGCAAACCTTACAAGATGGTATGAATATTACAGTGGTGTTTAAAGGCCCTGATTGTTATATTTCTCCTTCGATTTATGATTCGGAAAATCAATTACCCACTTGGAATTATATTATCGTCCACATCACAGGCAAAATCCAATTAATCAACAATCCAGAAGCTGCAAAACAAAGTATTATTGCGATGACCGAATTTTTAGAAAAACCAGAGCATAAGTTCATTTTACACGCAGACAACCCTAAAATGGAGCGTTTTGTAAACTACATTCAAGCGTTTGAAATTGAAATAACAAACTGGGAAGGTAAGTTTAAACTATCGCAAGATAAAAGCGAAGTGGATCAAAAAAATGCTAAAAATGAACTCATAAAAAAATCCGAAGCATCTATCTCCGGATTTATTAAAACTATATATAACGACTAGTTTATTTCAAATACTCCTTCACCTCATCAAAGTCCAGCCCGCCGTAATTACCACTACTCATTAATAAAAGTGCTGTATTTTCATATTCTTCGGAATACAGAAAGGTTTTAAAATCACCAGGGTTGGTAAAAATCATTAAGTCTTCCCTTTGGAAAGCTTCTTCTATTTGTTCGGCTTTAATTTCTTCTAGTTGTTTTATCATCACTGCATGCGGCGAATAAAATACCACGGCAGCATCAGCAGCATCGAGAGCACCTTTGTATTCTGATAAAAACTCAGGATTTAAACTACTATACGTGTGTAACTCCAAACACGCTACCAACTTTTTATCTGGATATTGATTTTTTACCGCTTGGGTGGTCGCTTTTACTTTACTAGGTGAATGTGCATAATCTTTAAAAGCAACAGCTGTTTTGGTTTCGGCTATTTTTTCCAACCGTTTGCTAGCACCTTTAAAGGTAGCGATGGCTTCGTAAAAATCGTCTGCATCTACACCCATTAATTGGCATATCCATCGAGCACCTTCTAGGTTATTCAAGTTATGTTTACCAAATACTTCAATTGGCATGGGTCCTTCCGGTGTTTCTAACAATGTTTCACCATCTTCTACCGTATGTTCTGGAGTTATGTAAGGATATTTTTTTATTGGGTTTTCAGTTTCTTCTACTACTCGTTTTACTTCTGCATCTTCTTCATTGTAGATAATAGCGCCGCCATTTGTTATCTGTTTTAAAAATATCTCAAACTGTTCAACATAGTTTTCATACGTTGGAAACACATTGATGTGATCCCAAGCAATTCCACTTAACAAGGCAATGTTTGGTTTGTATAAATGGAATTTTGGTCGACGGTCTATCGGGGAAGATAAATATTCATCACCTTCCAATACGATAAAATCGTTCTCTTCGGTTAGGTGAACCATCGTATCAAACCCTTCCAATTGGGCTCCTACCATATAATCCACTTCTTTCTCGTGATAATGCATCACATGCAAAATCATAGAAGTGATTGTTGTTTTTCCATGTGAACCACCAATTACAACACGAGTTTTGTGTTTAGACTGCTCGTATAAAAACTCTGGATATGAATATATTTTTAGCCCAAGCTCTTCGGCTTTTAGTAATTCGGGATTGTCTTTTTTGGCGTGCATTCCCAAGATAACAGCATCTATATTTGAAGTTATCTTTTCAGGAAACCATCCATATTCTTGAGGCAATAAGCCCTTTGCTTCTAACCTACTTTTTGAAGGGTTGAATATTTCATCATCACTGCCAGTTACCTGATCTCCTTTTTCGTGAAGTGCCAAAGCTAGATTGTGCATAGCACTACCGCCTATGGCTATAAAATGTACGCGCATAACGAGTTTATTTATTGACAGGGTTTATTTTTATTTCTGAAAACATCCCCCTGCCCCCTTCAAAGGGGGAATTATTGAACTGTAAAGTTAACGGAATAAAATAAATTAAGCTGGGTATATTAAATCGATTACATGGAAAGAATCTGCTCTTTTTCTTCTTCGGCTTCTTCAAAATCGGAACGGCTAGAAAGCGCTTTGTTTATCCAATTGAGTGCATCACTTTTATCACCCAAGTTTTTATAAATCTGTGCAATTCTATAATAGGCCCAATCTTTTGGAACACCATCCCGAACCGAATGATTTTGTATGTACGCCTGCAAACAATCCAACCCCAATTGCGGACTCAAATTATACTGTGCCGCAATCTTTCCAATTTGATAATTTAATCGATTTCGATTGTGTTTTTTGAGAGATTCTGAAGCGGTTTCAATAGCTTCTTGTGGCTTATCGTTCTTTTCATATAAGTTGGTCAATTTTTCATAGGTATGTGGTGATCCACCTACTTGTATAGCCTGTTTGTAATAGCTTTCGGCGTCATCGGGCCGATCGTTATATTCAGCTATGTAACCATTGGCCAAATAGCCGTCAACAGGTGATATTTTCAAAAGTTCATTAGCATAGCTACGCGCTTTCTTTTCGCTTCCGCCAATAATACCGGGTAGTTGAATGTAAAACTCCACCAATGCCCAACGCACTTCAATATGCTTTGGGTCTAAACTGGCAGCTATTTCAAAGTTTTCTTTAATGTCGTCTATATAGGTAAGCGCTCTAATTTTACTTATTTCTAGCGCTTTCATCCCCATAGCGCCACCGTATTTAAAGTGGTAATTGGCACTGTTATGGTCTTCTTCAACCAATTCCTCATAATAGTCTATTGCTGTATCCCAATCTTTTGCATAACTAGCAATATCTCCTAAATATTCACGTGTTTTTGCATCATTGGGGTGTGACTTCAAGTATTGTTTGAAGAGTGGTTTTGCTTTACTAAATTGTTCCTTTTTATAATATGTTTCAGCTTGCTCAAATGTACTTTGAGAAAACATGATTAGCGGAGCCAACAAAAGCAATAACAGTATTTTTTTCATATAATTCATTTATCTATAGCACTTTTTTGAAATTTCTTAAATGCTTTCTCAATTCTTTCAGAATAATATTGAAATAATCTTTCGTCTGTAATAGGTTCTTCCATAGAACCTTTAATTACGACATTCCACGCAAGCTGATCGTTTTTAACATCTACAATATCTAGATATAAAAATTGATCAATGGCAATTGTCTCTAAATATATTCTACTTGTATCTGCCTTCTCTTTTTTACTTGCCGTGTAATTTAGCTTTTTCTTTTCTTCTGAAGAAATCGGTCTGTACAAGGAATTTTCATCTACAAAGAAATTTACGTAAAAGTCTGGGGTTTCAGATTTTTTGTATCCTTGTTTATACAGTTCAAGCGCAATAATTTGTAATACTCTTTTCGTTTCTTCTTCCGGGAGGTTAGAGTCTATTGTGGGGTAAAAACTATAGGTTTTATAACTGCTAATGTCAATTGTTTTGTCGTATTGAACGTCCATAGTCGTATTACACGACAGCAGTAGAAAAGTTAGAAATAATGTAAGTATATACTTCAAGGATTTGTTGTTCTTTTTTAATGGCTTAAGTTCGCTTCGGCTCCGCTTAGCGACCACAGCTTATTGACTTATTTTTTTTATTCTCAAGCAAGTGTTTACTAAATTACTGATTACTGCATACTGTAGCTTCGATACACTTTTTCGTTTTATATTCTCTAGTCTTTCATAACAACCTTATCGAAAAAACGAAAAGCACTCAGCCACCTCAATTTTATAATTGTTTTAAAAATATGACCGTTTTGCTGTTTACTGCCTACTGATTAGGCGGGAATTTTTTCAGGATTTTGGAAACTACTTCTTCGTAATGTTCTTTTTTCTGTAACGGGTTGGCTTTTTCTTTTAAATCAGCTTCGGCGATTGCTTGCCAAACCAAATCGTCATTTGAAACATCTATAAAATCCATGGTGATGGCCTGTTCATATATACGGCCACCAATAGGAATACCACCACTAACGCCAACGCCTACATTGCCTCCACCGCCGCCAACACCAATGCCGATGGTGTTACGTGAACTCCGAAGGTTTTCTTTTGCGTAAAAGTTGATATATAATTGTGGAGCATCGGACTTTACAAAACCGCTTGCTTGCAACACACTATCTGTTGCTTGCATAATGCGTTTATCATCCAAGTTGTTTAACCCAGACTGTATGGTAGGAAAAAAGTTATACGTAGTGTACTGTGAAAAATCAACTTCTTTATCATAATCTACGCCCACACTTGTTCCGCAGGATATAAACAATAATGTAATTAGTGCAATAGAAAGATACTTCATAGTTTCAAGAATTATTATTCTACACTAAAACTACGCAAAAAGTACGCCAATAGATTTTTGTTTTATTATTGTTTAACAATTTTTTTAGTCAAGCTCCCTTTGTTCGTTTTAATCTTCACGAAGTAAACCCCTGTAACCAGCTTCTCCATATTAATTTGTTTTTCTGAAGTTGTAATCAATTCATCCCCTAAAACTGAATAAACGGTTGCTTCTTGAAAGGTTAGATTTTTTGAAGTTTGTATTTTCAGGATTGATGAGACTGGGTTGGGGTAAATCGAAATAACTCGTGAAAGATCCTTTTCTGAAACGAACAGCTCACATTGGGCTTCTACTTCTGCTTTTGATTCACAACCCGGCCCATTGCCATTTATAAAAACATAATTAGGGCTTACTCTTATTTGGTTACAAACCGATTCTATAGCACATTCAGACAGAATATTGTTTAATTCAAATCTCATAAACCCGCTAAAGGGTTTCAAGTTACTTATTCCTTCTATGGAACTTAACAAAGGATTCCAAGAAATATCAACTCTCTGTCCTACTGAATTTAAATTATTTAAACCATCAAGGTTCGTTAGACTATAATTATGATCGATATATAAGTCATCTATAATTGTAGTCAAGCTTTCCAAGCCAGAAAAATTTATCAAATTATCTGATAAAGTTACATCCAGTCTCTCTAACGTTGTCAAGGAAGAAAGACCAGAAAAATCAATCAGACTATCATTATTATGAATAAAAAGAACCTTTACGAAAGTAAGGTTTTCCAAGCCTTCGAAATCTTGAAGTGAAGAACAGTTGCTAATGGTTAATTGGCTTTGTATAGATGTAATATTACGAAGACCATTTAGATTAGTTACATCTTTACCATATATGCTTATCATCTTATCAAATTCAGTACAATTTGGATAATTAACAGCAAATTCATCAATTTCAGCTTGATTATAAAAGAAAATATTTTCGGTAGGACACTGCCCAACTCCAAAAAAAGAAACCAATAGAAGTAATGTAGTGAGTAGATATTTTGCCATCTGTAAGATTTTTCAGCAAAATACATATTAAATTTAAACTACAAAAAACTGGTATTCATGACATTATAGGATGCAGAGGTGATTTATTTGTCTTCAACATTTTTATTAAGCATTTTCCAAAGCTGATCTTTCAACTCAGTCAATCCTTGATGTGCTACCGAAGAGATAAACAAATACGGTAGATTTTTAAACTCTTTATCCAATTGTGCTTTTAGTTCCCCTTTTAACTCTTCATCGAGCATATCACTTTTTGATATGGCTATGAGGCGTTCTTTATCTAACAGCTCTGGATTGTAACGTTTTAATTCATCTAACAGAATATCATACTGTTTTTTAATATCGTCTGCATCGGCAGGGATTAAAAACAATAAGGTTGAATTCCGTTCTATGTGGCGTAAAAAGTAGTGCCCTAAGCCTTTTCCTTCGGCTGCTCCTTCTATAATTCCAGGAATATCTGCCATCACAAAGGTTTGATGGTCGCGGTAGGTTACAATCCCCAAATTGGGTTTTAGGGTGGTAAATTCGTAATTGGCAATCTTGGGTTTGGCTGCAGTAACCACAGAAAGCAAGGTTGATTTACCTGCATTTGGGAAGCCTACCAAACCAACATCGGCCAATACTTTAAGCTCTACTGTTATGTTTACTTCTTCACCATCCAGACCGGGTTGTGCAAACCGAGGGGTTTGTCGCGTAGCCGATTTAAAATGTGCGTTCCCTTTTCCGCCTTTTCCGCCTTTGGCAACGATACGTTCTTCGCCGTGTTCGGTCATCTCGAACATGGTTTCACCTGTATCGGTGTTTTTAACTACCGTACCTAATGGCACTTCAATAATTATATCATCGCCATCGGCACCTGTACTGGTTTGTTTTCCTCCTGCTCCACCGTGACCGGCTTTATAGTGACGTTTAAACTTTAAATGGTACAAGGTCCACATATTTTTATTGGCCTGTAAAATTATATGTCCTCCACGGCCACCATCGCCACCATCGGGACCTCCTTTTGGGATGTACTTTTCTCTACGTAGATGCGTACTGCCCTTTCCCCCTTTACCGGAAGTTAAGTGAATCTTTACATAGTCAACAAAATTGCCTTCAGTCATAGTATAAATTTAAAAGTCAAAATATAAAATCATAAATGTAAAAGTGTCATTTATAACTTTCAATTTTACTTTTTAGGTTTTAAAGTTTGTCAATTACTTCACTTAAACGCTCCGTAATTTCTTCAATACTACCTACGCCATCAACGCCGTAATATTTATCTTGTTTTTGATAGTAATTTTTTAGAATATCCGTCTTACGGTAATATTCTGCTATGCGCTCTCTAATTACATCTTCGTTTGCATCATCGGCTCTGCCGCTTACTTTTCCACGTTCCAATAAGCGTTTTACCAATACCTCATCGTCTACCTCAAGTGCCACCATCGCATCTATTTGCGAATCCTTTTCATCCATTAAATTAGATAGAGCCTCTGCTTGTGCTTCAGTACGTGGAAAACCATCAAAAATAAAACCTTTAGCATCTTCGTTTTTTTCAACTTCAGCTTTCAGCATATTAATGGTTACTTCATCAGGTACTAAATGCCCTTTGTCCATATAGCTTTTGGCTAAATCACCCAATTCGGTGTTGTTCTTTATGTTATATCGAAAAACATCTCCAGTTGAAATGTGTACTAGATTATATTTCTCTTTTAAAACGTCGGCTTGTGTTCCTTTTCCTGCTCCCGGAGGGCCAAATAATACGATGTTTGTCATTACTCTTTTGTTCTTTCTGAATAAGTTTTTTATAAATCGCCACATAACGAAGGTGCAAAGATACTAATTGCAAAGCATTTGAGAGCGGTATGCCTTAAAAGTGTTTTACCTATTGCTTTTTACCGCTATCTTTTTTTGCCAGTATTAATAGATCGGTCGTTGTGGCACCATCATTTGTAGTATACCTTTTTCTGTCCAAAAGCGTAACCGTAAAATTATTTTCTTTCAATGTTTTCAATAAATAAGCGGCTTCATGATAATACGTATACAATTGCTCCCCTTTAACAGAACTAGCACCTACATACCCCGATGTACTATAATCGCCTTCCATTGTGCTTATGTACAAAACACCAGCTTCTTTAAGACACATATTGGCATCAACAATAAATTGTATGGCTTCTTCTTTTGAAATATAAGGCAAGCAAAACCCACATACAATGGCATCAAACTGAATATTTAACGTTGTAATATCACGGCAATCCAACTCGATAAAGGTTGCCGTCGGGTTATTGACTTTTGCCAATGTAAGCATATTGGGTGCTACATCGCAAGCTGTGATTCTAAAATCTGGACGTTTTTGTAATAAGCAGCTTGTTATATTTCCCGGTCCACAGCCTACTTCTAATACAGTAGCACGTTCTTTTTGCACAGCATCACAAAACACAGTAAAACTATCATGGTATAGGGAGGTATCCATATACTTATCTTGATACGCTTGTGCGTGTATATCAAACACCTGTTTAGCCTGTTGAATTTTATTCATATTTATAAAATAAAAGTATAAATTAAAGTGTTCTTACCATACCTTTCCACCAAGTTTCGTCTTAGTTTTCTTCGAAACTTCTTCGACTTTCCTTTAAAGACCTGCTTTTACGTACTATACCCAAAGAAAACAACTGTAAAGTCCTTCTCCTTAATTTTCCGAAATAATGTAAAACCCATTCAAAAACTCTCTTTTAAAAAAATAAAAAACTCCCACACCCTTTTGTTATCTTTGTGCGTATGAACTACTTTTCGTCCTCTTTTACACTCGGAATACTCGGCGGCGGCCAACTGGGCAAAATGCTGCTATACGAAACCCGCAAATACGATATAAAAACCAACGTTCTAGATCCCAGTGCTGAAGCTCCTTGTCGCATTGCTTGTGACCATTTTGAACAAGGTGACCTAATGGATTTTGATACCGTCTATAACTTCGGAAAAAAAGCAGATGTGCTTACGTTTGAAATTGAAGGTGTCAATGTAGAAGCCTTGGAGAAACTGGAACAGGAAGGCGTAACAGTATATCCTTCTTCAGAAACGCTTCGGAAAATACAGGACAAAGGTGTACAAAAGCAGTTTTATAAAGAACATAAAATTCCTACGTCACCCTTTAAACGCTACAAAGACAAATACAATTTAAACGAGGCAATTGTCCGCAAAGAACTGCATTTCCCCTTTGTTTGGAAAAGCTGCACCGGGGGTTATGATGGAAAAGGCGTTAGTATTATTCGCGATGCGGAAGATGTTATTCCGCTGGCTGAAGGGCCGTGTATTGCTGAAAAGTTGATTCCGTTTAAAAATGAATTGGCAGTGATTGTTTCTCGCAACCCGAGTGGCGACGTTCGCACCTACCCAGTGGTGGAGATGGAGTTTCATCCAGAAGCCAATCAAGTTGAATACGTTATTTGCCCTGCCCGGATAAAGCCTGAAGTGGCCGAAAAAGCAAGAGCCGTCGCAAAACACGTTTCCGAAACTTTTGAGCATGTAGGTCTGTTAGCCGTAGAGCTTTTCCAGACAGAAGACGATGAAATTCTGGTAAACGAAGTAGCACCACGCCCTCACAATAGTGGTCATTATAGCATTGAAGCTAGCTATACCAATCAATTTGAGCAACATTTACGTGCTATTTTAGACTTACCACTAGGAAAAACAGATAGTAAAGTAGGCGGAATTATGGTGAACTTAGTAGGTCATGAAGACCATACCGGCGATGTAAAATATGAAAACATCGAAAAGATTATGGCAATGGATGGCGTTACGCCGCATATTTATGGAAAGAAACAAACACGCCCGTTCCGGAAAATGGGGCACGTAACGATTGTAGATGAGGATATCAACCAAGCTCGAAAAGTAGCTGAAGAGGTAAAGAAGACGATACGGGTGGTATCAGAATAGTAGATTTTGTATCTTCCATTAAAATTATATTGTTATGACGTTACTAGAAAAAAAGCAGTCGCTTAAAAAGGCAATCGACCAATTATCTGACGATCAAGTTGAGGACGTTTTACTGTATATGGAGCATCTTCAAAAAAGAGATACTACTAGGGTTGATTATGTAGAATCATTATTACGTACAGAAAAAAACTTATTTGATCGCCTGGCACAATGATATCTATACAACTTGCTGAAAAGTTAAACATAATAATAATAGAAGCTTCTGGAGGATCAGCTGGTATTCGAGATGAAAAAGGGCTATCTTCAGCCTTAAATAGACCTTTTCAAACCTTTGATGGTAAAGAATTATACACTTCTTCCATAGAAAAGGCTGCTGCGATTTTTGAAAGCATAATCATCAATCACCCATTTATTGATGGTAATAAACGAATGGCTTATGCTTTGATGAGATTAATTTTAGCTGAAGGAGATCTAGATATACAAGCACCCGAAGACACCATCTATAGTTTTGTTATTTCCGCTTCAAAAGGAGATACAAAATTTGACGATGTAAAAGTGTGGATCACCAATCATATTGCAAAATAAATTATAAAAACAACCAGACAGATGAGTAAAGTAGGAATTATCATGGGCAGTACAAGTGACATGCCCGTTATGCAAGACGCTATAGACATTTTAAAGGGCTTCGACATTGAAGTAGAAGTGGATATTGTTTCGGCACACCGAACACCCGATAAATTATTCGATTACGGAAAAAATGCGCACACCCGTGGCATTAACGTTATCATTGCCGGTGCTGGCGGTGCTGCGCACTTACCAGGTATGGTTGCTTCGCTTTCGCCGCTTCCCGTTATTGGTGTCCCTGTAAAATCTAGCAACTCTATTGACGGCTGGGACTCAGTTCTTTCTATTCTACAGATGCCGGGCGGGGTACCTGTTGCTACCGTAGCTTTAAACGGTGCTAAAAATGCTGGCATATTAGCAGCTCAGATTATTGGTAGTACGGACAAGTGTGTGCTTGATAAAGTTGTGGCCTATAAAGAAGGTTTAAAAATTAAAGTAGAAGAAGGTGCTAAAAAGGTTCGGGAAGGGAAAGACAGCTAACATTATCAAGACAAATGAAATTGTCTGGTCGAGCGCAGTCGAGACCTTACTATAAAGACCAAATAGATTTAATCTTTCGACTGGGTTCAAGAAGACACTTTTAAAAATTAAACCGTATGAAAACCTATTATGTTTACATACTCAAATGTGCTGACGGATTATTTTACACTGGCTTTACAAACGATATATCCCGAAGATTCAACGAACACCAACAAGGACTGAACAAAAGCTGTTTTACTTTTAAAAGAAGACCTTTAGAGCTCATCTTTCATCAAGAATTTAATGATGTGCAGCAAGCTATATATTTTGAAAAGAAAATTAAACGATGGAGTGCAAAGAAAAAACTAGCATTGTCTAACAATGATTTCAATATGCTTCAAATCCTATCGAAATGCAGAAATATGACACATTCTAAGTTTAAGCCTACACCTGAGGAGGTCTCGACTGCGCTCGACCCGACAAAAAATAAACTATGAAAATGAACAACCCACTATTACAACCCTTTAATACTGCCCCGTTTTCAAAAATAGAAAACGAGCACTTTTTACCTGCCATCAAGCAGTTAATAAAAGACACAAAGGACGAAATAAATACCATTACTGAAAACACAGACGAACCCACTTTTAAAAATTCAGTTGAAGCACTAGAACGCACTGGCGAGCAATTAAATCGCGTTACGGGTATTTTTTTTAACCTCAACAGCGCCGAAACGAATGAAGAAATTCAAAAAATAGCACAAGAGGTTTCGCCTTTGCTTTCTGACTTCAAAAACGATTTACTACTTAACGAAGCATTATTTAAACGTGTTAAAAGCGTTTATGATCGTAAAGATTCTATGACGCTTTCTGCTGAAGAGAGCATGTTGCTAGAGAAACAATACAAAGGTTTTGCACGTAATGGCGCTAATCTTTCAGAAGACAAAAAAGAAAAGCTACGTAAAGTAGACCAAGACTTATCTAAGCTAAGCTTAACTTTTGGCGAACACGTATTGGCAGAAACTAACAAATACGAGCTACATATTACCGACGAAGATAAACTTTCCGGTTTACCCGAAGGCGCCAAAGAAGAAGCTGCCGACACAGCAAAAGAGAAAGGCAAAGATGGCTGGATGTTCACCTTGGCCTATCCCAGCTATATTCCATTTATGACGTATGCGGATAATCGTGAATTACGAAAAGAACTATCCCTTGCTTTTGGAAGTAAAGCGTTTCATAAAGACGAATTGGACAACCAAGAAATTGTACTTCAAATTGCTAACCTGCGCTACCAAAGAGCACAATTATTAGGGTATGATAGTCACGCGCACTTTGTACTAGAAGAACGCATGGCCGAAACACCTGAAAAAGTTAATTCCTTCTTAGATGAATTGTTGCAGAAAGCAAAACCCGCAGCTCAAAAAGAGTTTGCTGAACTGGAAACTTTCGTAAAAGAATTAGACGGTATTGACCAATTACAGAAATGGGACGGAGCGTATTATGCAGAGAAGTTAAAACAGAAACGTTTTAACCTAAACGATGAAAAGCTAAAACCCTACTTTGAGTTAAAGAACGTAATAAACGGTGTGTTTACCGTTGCTAAAAAGCTTTACGGACTTTCTTTTGAAGAGGTAAACAATATTGACAAATACCACCCTGAAGTAAAAACATACCGTGTTACCGATGCGGATGATGCTTTGGTAGCTATTTTTTACGCAGACTTTCACCCACGAGCCGGAAAACGTAACGGTGCTTGGATGACTATTTACAAGCAACAAGAGATAAAGAATGGCAACAACGAACGCCCGCATATTTCAATTGTATGTAACTTCACCAAACCAACAGCTAGCAAGCCTTCGTTATTAACTTTTAATGAAGTCACCACGTTATTTCACGAGTTTGGTCATGCGTTGCATGGCATGTTGGCCAATACAACCTATGCAAGTTTATCGGGCGCCAACGTGTATTGGGATTTTGTTGAATTACCAAGCCAAATATTGGAGAACTGGTGTTACGAAAAAGAAACACTAGAACTGTTTGCCACGCACTATAAAACCGGTGAAGTAATCCCGATGGAGTATGTAAAAAAGATTAAAGAATCGGCTGCTTTTCATGAAGGAATGAAAACCCTACGCCAATTAAGTTTCGGAATGCTCGATATGGCATGGCATGGAGGAAACCCAACTGAGATAAAGGATGTGAAAGCACACGAAAAAGAAGCCTTTGGCGAAACAGTTTTGTACCCAGATGTAGCTTCTAACTGTATGAGTACTTCTTTCTCCCACATATTTCAAGGAGGGTATTCGGCAGGATATTACAGTTATAAATGGGCCGAAGTGTTAGATGCCGATGCCTTTGCTTATTTTAAGGAAGAAGGCATCTTCAACAAAACCGTTGCCGATAAGTTTAAAAACTTTGTATTGTCACAAGGCGGCACCGAAGATCCAATGGAACTGTACATTAAGTTTCGTGGTAAAAAACCAAACCCTGATGCGTTATTAAAACGAGCTGGGTTGATTTAAATAAAAAAAGCTGCTATTTTTCAATAGCAGCTTTTTATTATATGTTCTAGTGAGATTAATTCACTATAAACTTTTTAGTTAATTTTTTATTTGCTTCGGTAGTAAACACAGCCACGTAAAAGCCTTGCGAAAGACTTTCAAAAGAAACGGTTCCTTGTTTACCCAAGTTGGCAGCAGTTAACACTTGTTTTCCTGCAACATCAACAACCACAATCTTTCCCAAAGAATCGTCGCTATTCTTCAAAGAGTACGTAAGTACTTTATTAGCAACAATAAAATCTAGATTAAGGTTAGATATTTCAGACACAGAAAGGTTATTCGTTTTAGCAGTTTCAATTACAAATTCTAACCCTAGTTTAGCAAACTTAGCTGCTTTAAAAGCATCTCCAGTTACATTATAGGTATCACCTGTAGTATGTATATTTGGGTTACTTTGTGAAAAATTAGCTTCAAAAGGAAACGCAGCCTCATAGCCATTATCTGCCCAACTAAAATGATCTGAGCACCCATAATTACACGCTGTAGTATCATAGGTTATCTGGTGTTCTCCAGAAGTATTATAATATTCCATTAATTCAATTAAGTATGCATTTAAGTCATTACTATTATAAGAATCTGTGGTAATATAAACATCGTTTGCAGAACCAGGATAGTTTGTCATATCAAATTGCACATAAGCTACTACATCAACATTGTTATTACTATAATCTTCAGCAATTTCAGCAGAACCAACTAGTCCTATTTCTTCAGCAGCAAAAGCCATAAACTCTACGGTGCGATTAGGAACAAAACCTGTTTCAAATAATACTCTGGCAACCTCAGTAATTGTTGAAATGCCAGAAGCATCATCATCAGCACCCGGCGCAACATTATTACCACCACCAGGAGCTGTAGAATCTATATGCCCGCCAATAATTACAAACTCATCTGGAGTTTCTGCCCCTTCGATGGTCATTACTGCAGATGGCATATTTGTATTCGTGTGATTAACAATACGCACAGTTACATCATTACGGTTGGCGGCTTGTGCCATAGCTTCCCATTTATCTTTAAGGTCTAATACCGATTGTTCTGCTTCGGGTTTGGTATGATAACGAGTACCATATGCTTGTAATTCTAATATTTGGTCTTCTATATTTTGAGCTTCTACTAAATCAAGCGCTTCGGCTACCACGGCATCTTGATTTATCGTAAAATCTAGAACGCGTCTTTCAGTTTTAGGTTCTTTAGGCTCTATGGCTTGCAGTGCTTTTTCTTCTGAAGCTTTAAAAACATAACCGGGACCATGCGTTAAAACATTTCTGTGCAAGGCATGAGCTGCTTTTTCTGAAATAAAGACCGCAGCTTGGTTTTGTTTAGTTGCTAAAATTTTAATTTCTTGAGGCAGTTCTTTTTGAAGCTGTTTAGCATCCGTAGCATCCATTGTGGCATAAAATGACTCTTCTTGAGCGAAGAAATTGCCCGATATTAATAACAAAGCAAAAAGTAAAATAGTGTTTTTCATGATAGTATCTAAGTTTTTAAAGTTATAAAATTACTTATTATTACAGTGATGTAGCGAATTTTTAACAGATACTTTATTATAGGCAATTGCTTCACAACTAAAATCTTATATAAATGTGAAAAAAGAGATTTCCTACGTAAACTTTCCTATTTTTGACAAAAACTACTATACAACCTAAAAATGCCTACGCATACCCTACACCCTAACACCTGGGTTGATCGGTATTCCGATTACCTATACAATTATACTATTGTGCGTGTAAACGATCACGCCATAGCACAAGACCTTATTTCTGAAACTTTTTTGGCAGGGTTAAAATCTAAAAAAAACTTTAAAGGTAATGCTAGTGAGCGCACTTGGCTCATCGCTATTTTAAAGCGAAAAATAATTGATCATTACCGTAAAAAGAACTCAAAAAAGGGCCAAGCCGAAATACATATTAATTACACAGATGATGATATGGAAGGTGATTGGCTGGAGGAGCGTGTACAAGATCCATACGATAAAACCGCAGAAGACGAGTTAGAAAATAACGAGTTAGGGCTTGCAATTTTAGAGTGCTTAGATACATTGGACGAACGGCAGGCTGCTATCTTTAAAATGAAAACAATTGATAACTTTGATACCGAAGCTATTTGTAATGAATATAATATCACTCCGTCTAACCTTTGGGTGATTATTCATCGCGCCCGAAAAGCGATGGCTAACTGTCTTGAAAAAACCTGGTTATAAATATGAAGTTTAAAATGATGTTTAACTGTGAGAAAGCACGTCATACTTGTGATAAAGCACAGTACAATGAAGCTAACTTTTGGGAAAGTATTAAGCTTAATATGCATATTATATTTTGTCGATACTGTAGAAAACATTCAGCAAGAAATGGTAAATTGACTAAAGCAGTAAACGACTCTCAAATAAAAACACTCTCCTCTGAACAAAAAAGCGTATTAAAAGAGCAACTACGACAAAAAATGTCGTAATAATAACAAAACAGCCAACCATACAATAGGCAAGCCTTCTACCCAAAAAGAAGCATAATATTTTGATTGTTCCTTTTTAGCAAAAAACACCATAAAAGCCGACAGTAAGCATATAAATAATAAACTTATTGAATACGGTATATATAATTCTTTTGTAAAACCTTCAATAATAAAACTGACCCCTGCTAAAACGGTAACCAATGTATTTGTCCCAGTCATCCCCAAAGTTTGTGGTAAAGTCCCCAATACAGAGTCGTCATAAGGCAAGTCTCTTATTTCAAAAGGAAGCGTAAGTACAATCACCAAGAAAAATCGTTGTATAAAGGTAATCCAAACATCAGCAGTTAAAGAATAATTTGCATTTACTACCGGTACAAGTACCGTCACTCCCGCCCAAACCACTGCTACCACAAAAATTTTAAGTCCTTTAACCTTCCGTAAGTTCTTATATTTTAGAACTGGGATGGCATATAATACTGTTAAAACTCCAAAAAGCCCTGTTATCAACAATGTTTTAAACTGAAGTTGCGTAGCAATATATACTAAAATCCCAAAACAGATAAAAGAAAAAACCTGAATGGTTTTTAACGATTTGGCAAGGCTTCTGTGGTGCAAACCAGCAATAGGAGCGTATTTCACAAAATTGTAACCGGTAATTGTACCAAAAAACATAAAAAACAGGTAAGACTTTGGTAATTGTAACTTAAACTCTAAAACCGTAATTACAACTAACGAAACTACGGCTAAAGCAACATGAATACTGCTGTTTATGTAAAAATCAAAAATACGTTTTAGGGCACTCATTATTTCAAAAGTAAGTAAAGTGTTAGTAACTTGACTTATTGGTTAACAAAATGTTAGTTTACCTATAAAAAAACGATACTAATTCGTCTATAAAATCGTAATTTTGCCACCTAATTTTGAAACGCATAAAATGAACACAGATTCTTTTGCCCTCAGACATATTGGTCCCAGAAGAAGCGACCTCCCCGAAATGCTAAAAACCATTGGTGCTGAATCACTTGACCAGCTCATTTTTGAAACTGTTCCAGATGATATTATCATGAAAAAAGATCTCGATCTGGACGTTGCGATGACCGAGCAGGAATATTTGGAGCACATCACCGAAATGGCCGAAAAAAATAAAGTCTTTAAAACTTATATTGGTTTGGGGTATTACCCTACCAATATTCCTCCTGTTATTCAACGCAATATATTGGAAAATCCAGGTTGGTATACTGCTTACACACCTTATCAA
>NZ_CAXBCK010000039.1:0-37065 GCF_963974425.1 uncultured Marixanthomonas sp. | reverse complement strand
CGCAGCAAGGGTATACGGTCGTAGCGGTGTGATGTAGGTAGCTTGCCATTTTTTATGCGCTAAAGTCAAGGAAAATTATCTTCCCACTTCCAACGATTAACTCCCATCAATCCTATTATCATTAAACGAAGACGGTAACAGCTTTGGGATAAACTTGATTAATAAGGGTAATAAAATGGTGCCGCCCGGTAATAAGAAGATTGTTAATGATGGGATAGTTTTACAAATATCTAGTAATTGTGTTTTTACTTTTTGTTTTTCTGCTGCAGAAAGATCCCTTGTTGTAGACTTACCTAATAAAACAACTAGCTCACCGCTTTCTTCCAATTCTTGCTGTAATCGGTTTTTATTTCGAAGGATAAGCAGTTTGACTGTTGCTGAAGATTGACGATACAAGTGTTTTACGGGGTGTTCATATTCAAATAATTGAATTTTTTTGGCGTGTGCTGCTGAAAAGTTTCGTAAGTCATCCAAGCTATTTTGTACATCTTCATTGGTAAACTGAAGTTGTTTCGCCAATTGCTGTAAAAATTGAAATTCTGAAGCATCAACTTCTCCATCATCCCAAACAGCCAAGCAGCAGAGGTCTAATAAGTACTTTTTAGTGAGGAAATTTTTATCTGAAAAAAAACTGAAACTTTTGAATGTATCTTCTTTGTTGTTAGTTGTCTTTTCTTCAAGATATTCAGATGAAGATTCAAAGAGTTCTAATAACAATGAGTCGTATTTGCTTTTCCTTTTTTTAGATTTCAGCGCTAATAAACAAGAGGAAATTAAGTTTTTCTCCAAATATTGTGCTTCCTCCTTACTAGTAGCTGGTTCCTTTAAATATTCCTTAAAACATAGTACATCAATAAATAGCAACGCATACGTTAATAAAGAAGCAGCATCTTTTTTTGAAAGAAAGGTGTTTTCTTGTAAACGGGAATCCAATACTTTCTCAAGGGTTGCTGTTTCAGAATTAGAAATAGAAAACCGTTTAAACCATCCTTTTTTTTGTTTGTCAAGATGTTTGTAAAAAGAAATGATAGCGGTAATTGCTTCCTTATAGTTTTTACTGTTTTTTTCAATACTGTATATATATACTAATGAATGGAGTAAATTTATCTTACCATACTCTTCTTTGGTGAGTGATAAATGTGTTAATGGTTCAGGTGTTAAGGTCTTAATAGGTATTCCGTATAAAAACCCAGATTTTTTCAGGGTCTCGTAAAATACTTTGGAGGAAGTAAAATGCATTTTATTTTCTTCTGAAGAGAAGATGTATATGAATTTTGATATCCAGCCTGATGCAGAGGGGTTCATAAATCCTTTTTTTTAGATTAACACAAAATTAACAGCTATGATAAAACCGTAGCAGTAATTTAAGCGTAAATGTAATAGAACATAAATTAATCGATAAAAAAACAATCATGAAAAAAACAAAGATTTTTGCAGCAATTGGTGGAGTAGGCATAGCCGTACTCGCCATATTTTTAATCGCTGCCGACCACATTGACTCACCTTCGGTGGCAGGTACAACGACCGATATTGCAGATTTATATGCCTTTGAGGGCAGCAATGCAGACAATACAGTTTTAATAGCAACACTTCAAGGTCCTTTAGCGCCAGGTGATGTAACGAACAATGCATCTTTTGATGAAAATGTATTATTAGAGTTTAATATTGATAACACAGGTGATTTTAAAGAAGACTTGGTAATACAAGCCATTAAAAGAGGAGACTCTATGTACTTTTTTGGTCCTGTAGCTCCAGAAACGCAAGGACTTAGTAGCACTGTAGCTACTTCTGGCCCAAAACACAGTGTGAAAATTTCAACCTCAAGCGATGTTGAAGTTACAGACAGTGATGGAATGAAGTTTTTCGCAGGTCCTAGAAGAGATGGATTTTTCTTTGACTTTAACCGCTTTAATCAAGTAATTGGTGGTGAAGTAGCTCCAGAAGGATTTTTACCTCCAGGAGAAGCTAGTGACTTTTTTGAAAACGTAAATGTTTTAGCTATATCTGTAGAAGTGCCTAACTCTATGTTGGGAACAGCTCCACCGCACGTAGGAGGAGCAGTAGGAATTGATGGACTTCCACCAGCCTACAATGTATGGGTATCAGCAAAAAGAAGACAATAAAATAACATAACAATAAAAACAAAATAAGATGAAAATATATAAATTAAGTATGGTATTTATTGCTATGTGTGCATCCTTACTGTTTGTACAATGTAGTGATGACGACGATAACGTTATAGACATACAAACCTGTAACGATGGAATTCAAAATGGATCTGAAACAGGAATAGATTGTGGTGGAACCGCATGTGAGCCTTGTGCAGAGGGTGAAATTAATTTTTCAGGAACCTATATGCAAGAAGACATTATGGGACGACCAGGAATTAACACAGTATTTAGTGGTACAGATGAAGTGAAAAACAACTTTAATACTACAACTGTAACAGATAGAGCTGATTTTACACCAATTTTTGAAAATACATTGGAAACTTATCACGATGTTTATGCTGAATCTTTAGGTTTAGATCCTGAAGAGGTAAATTATGTGCCTAATATTTTAGGACTAGATGCTACAACTTTTGCGACAGTATTGGCTCAATTTGACGCATTACAAGTTGCACCAAACGCACAGACAGTGTATTTTGACCCTTCAACCGGAGTAGCATTAACCGGAAGAAACATTAATGACGATGTTATCGATATATCATTGATACTAATGTTTGGTGGAGGAGACTTAAATAACCTTAATTTTAATGGTACCGATGGTTCGCCACTATTAATTAGTGATAGCGTAGGTTTTGGAGATCGTCAAGTAGTTGACTTCCCTTATTTGGAAACTCCAAATTAAAAAGTAATTGTAGAGTTAAAAGAGAAAAGGGCAATTTATTGCTCTTTTCTTTTACATAATAGTTTTATAACTACTTTGAAGTTTTAAATTAACAGATTAAATAAAAAACTAATGAAAAAGATACTAATTTTATTTGCGCTTTGTGCCTTTTTCTCTTGTGATGAGAAAAAAGAAAGCAAAGAAGATACCGCAAAAATAACGCATAAGGAAGACTATAATAAATACCTTTTCACCAGTGATAATTCAGCTTATAAAGCTGCTCTTTCAGAAAAAGATTTTTGGAACAAGCGATTGGCAGCAGATAGCAGTGGAGTAGGAGATTTAGGGCCTCTGGCTGGAGGTTATTCAGCATTATTTGATGCGACGGGCAATGTAGAAAACTTACAAAAGGCAGAGCTATTACAAAAAAAAGCCATAGAAATCTCAGCAACGAATAAAGATGGATATACTCGTGCTTTAGCAAAAACTTACATTTCGCAGCATAGGTTTAAAGAAGCCAAACAAATTTTGGAAGAAAGTTATAAAGGAGTTTCAAATAAACACGAAACCGAATTCATGCTTTTTGATGTGTTCATGGAACTAGCAGAATATAATAAAGCATATGAAATGCTCAATAAAGTAAAAAATAATGGTGATTATAACTACTTAATTAGAGTATCTAAGTGGAGTGATTACAAAGGTGATCTAGATGCAGCTATTAAATATATGGAGAAAGCTAAAGCAATAGCAGAATCTGGGGGGAATAAATCATTGAAAGTTTGGAGTTATAGTAACATAGCCGATTTTTACGGCCACGCGGGCAGAATTGATGATGCGTATACGTATTATCTAAAAACATTAGAGCTTGAACCAGATAATCGTTATGTAAAAAAAGGATTGGCTTGGATAGCCTATTCGTATGAGAAAGATACCAAAGAGGCAAACCGCATTCTAGATTCAGTAATGGTGAACCATAAATCTCCTGATTACTATTTGCTGAAAGCAGAAATGGCAGAATATAATAACAATAAAGAACAAGTTGAAGCTAATCAAAATAAATTTGCCGATATGGTTTCAGACTCCTTATATGGTGGAATGTACAATACTTATTTAATTGAACTATATACCGATACAAATCCTGAAAAAGCACTTACTTTGGCCAAACAAGAAATAAACAATCGCGCCACACCAGAAACCTATACACTTTTAGCATTGGCACAATTAAAAACTGAAAATAAAGAAGACGCTTTACAAACTATTGAAACAAACGTTGAAGGTAAAACCTTTGAACCAAGTGCACAATATGTTTCGGCCATGGTATATAAAGCAAATGGAATGCAAGACAAGGTAAAACCCCTAAAAAAAGAGCTTTCAGGTGCTTCTTATGAGCTAGGTCCAGTTTTATCAAAAAAAATAGCACAATTATAAAACCGTAACCCGCTAATCCTCGTACATATATGTAGAAAGGTTGATCATCTATAGAGGACTATGGGATCAACAACTGGTTATGCCGGTTTTTTCAGAGTTTTTTTGTTAGTTAAGCACCTTCTGTTTTCAGGGGGTGCTTTTAGTTTGGAGAAATTTTGAAATCAATATTGTAATTTGAAACTATTTTTGTGTTTACCAAAATTATAGTTGATTTCGGTTATATATAGTGGGTAAACTTTTTAGTCATTATTATAGTACCAATTGGGTCCGATACTATGTCTATAAAAATGCATGGTATTTTTTGTTCCAACATGGTATATAACTTCGAAGTCATTAGTGTCAGATTTTTGATAATAAACACCTTCACTTAATTTAGGATAGGTAAACTTATAATCTGAAATATTTTCAGGGAAATCCCCTGCTTCTATTCTTTTCATATATGCATAGTTCACTATGTTGGCAGCTTCCTCTTTTAATAGAATCAGTTTCTTGGCTAATAGTAACTGGTTAGGAATAATATAAAACCCTATTGAAAGGATCAGTAGAAAGGCCACTAATCGCTTTTTAAAAATCAAAAACAGGATCGGGATTATGTTTAAAAATATGACCCCGTACATAATTTCAGAATATATTGCGCCAATGTTTTCATAAGCTAATTCAGCGGAATAGATTTCCAAAATAATTATGATTAAAGCGAGTAAACTTATATAAAAGTAGGAAGAGGCTATTATTCGATATATCATATTCATTTGGATGTTTGCCTACAAAATATAAACATTCAAAAAATATCCTAACTGAAAACATAAAAACCTTACCCAAGAGAGGATAAGGTTTTTAAATGGTCGTAATTAATAGTTTTTTTAAAGCGTTACTTCACCTAATGTATACAATTGATTCATTGTAGGAGTTTCACTTCCGCCTTCAGGCTCTAAAGTAATACCAAAGGCTTCGGTAGCGGCTACCTGTCCCATATCAATTCTGAAAAGCAAGGTTTCAGATTCGGAATAGGTGTCAAGCAAGCCAACACTAGTAGGTGTCAAGGGTTGCATGGTTAAAGACCAAACTTGATATACTTTACCACGTGGCGGTTCTGGTAAGCCTGAAGCATCTATATATGCAATTTTATCTTTCTTGTTAACGTAAACCTTGGCATAGGCTTGTGGTGCCACTGCTTGATTTCCTGGTAACGTGTAACTATTATATTCTTTAGACCTTACAATGTCTAATACATCGTTTGCTTCGGCCAATTGACTTTCAGCATTTTCAGCTTTTTCTTCTAATACAGTATTTTGAGTGGTAGTGTATTGAACTCGGTCTTGAAGATCATTTTTCTCCTTAAGCATCCAAAATATACCAGCAAAAGCCAAAATTGTTGCAGCCCAACCAGTAATGGCCCCCCAATTAGTTGAAGGTTTTCTTTCTGAAAGAGTTCTAACTTTCCTAATATTATCAAGTATTTGTGACCAAATTAGGGCAGAAAGCGGCGGTGAAACAGCTTCGGCTAATGTAATTACACTGTCCTCTATTAATTCTACTTGTTTTTTTACTTCGGGATGTTCTTCAATGGCATCTTCCACTTCCGTAGCCTCTTCAACAGAAAGTGATCCGGCGACATACAGTTCTAAATTACCTGACTCTATAAGTTCTTGTGCGTTCATATTATCCTAATACAATTGTTTTTAAATCCTGCATACATTTTCTGTTGCGGGTTTTTAAAGTTCCTAACGGAATATCTATTTCTTTGGCTGCGTCTTTTTGAGTGTACCCTTTAAAGATTAAAAAATCTATTATTTTGATACAAGCAGGTTTTAATGCGTCAAGGTATTTCTTAATGCCTATGGCGTTTGTTTTCTTGTTTAAGTTATCAGACGTAGCTAATATATCTACGAAATTAGTTGTGCTAAGGTTTTTCTTTGAGTTTTTATATGCCTTAGAACGAGTTTTATCTATAGCAGTATTCCTTGCAATATTAAGTATCCACGTAAAAAAACGTCCTTTTTTAATATTATAGGATTTTGAGTTATCCCATATTTTTATAAATACGTCTTGCATAACTTCTTCTGCATCTCCTTCATCAAGAACTATGCTATAAATAATACCGAATAGGGCTTCAGAATACATAGTATAAAGTTTGGAAAATGCTTTTTCATTTCCCTCTTGCATGGAAATAATTAGTTCGTCAGGTTGTCTCATTATTTAGTTTTGTGTCTATGCTAAAATAAATAAATATTTTTGATATTTTAATTATTTAGTACAATTTCGAATTTCTTTGAAAAAATATTAAATTGAAATTACTCTATTGTAATATTAATACCAAAGTACCTTTCAAGAGAATAATAATATTTCACATAAAGTCATTAAACAATGAAAAAATGTTAAATCTTAACTCCTTTTGCTTTAAATAGTTGAATAAAAGCTAAATATTCTTAGTTTTACGCAAAATAACTTATTACTTAAACTATTTATTTATGAAAAAATTTACTCTAAGTTTAATCTTAGTGTTCAGTTGTGTTTCCTTACCACAATTATATGCACAAGATTTTACTAAAAATCTACAGGATGTTTTTCAGCAAAAGCTGGAAAATAGAGAGCTTTCCAAAGAGGATATTCAATGGAGAATAACTAGCCGTCATACTAGTAAAACTAGTGGAGTTGAACATGTTTATTTTGTTCAAACTAGTAACGAAATTCAGGTAAATGGTACTCAATCTAGTATACATATCTTGCCAAGTAGAAAAACTTTATCTTCAAGTATTAGTTTCTTTAACAAAGTTTCAGAAAAAACAAATGGAATAAAATCTCCTTCCATTTCTGCAATTAATGCTGTTCAATCTGCTGCCAGTAAATTAGGGTATAGCCTAAATGGTTCCTTAACAGAAGTAGAAAAAAAGAGTAGTGCTAGTCAAGAAACAATATTAAGTGATGGAGGTATTTCTCTTAGTAACATTCCTGCTAAGCTTACCTATCAATTAACAGATAGCAATGAATTAGTTTTAGCTTGGGATATTTCAATTGAAGAAAAAACCCGACAGGATTGGTGGAGCATCCGTGTGGATGCTGCTAGCGGAGCCATTATTGATAAAAACAACTGGATGATTAGTTGTACAGAAGAACACGACCACAATCACGATAAAGAAGTTTTAGATTACAATAAAAATCTATATGATATCCCAAACTATGAAGAGCTTAAGGGAGAAGCAGAAGCTGGGTGTACCGAGTGTTATGAGGTTTTTGAAATTCCATTAGAAAGTCCATATTACGGAAACAGATCGATAGTAAGTAATGTTGCAGATGGCACAGCTTCCCCATTTGGATGGCATGACACCGATGGAACTGCTGGGGCAGAGTTTACGACAACAAGAGGAAATAACGTAGATGCTTATGAAGCTGGAAATAATTCTGGGTATCGACCGGACGGAGGAGCTTCTTTAGAGTTTACAGGATACGATTTTGATCAAGTTTGGTCTTTTTCAAATCAATATGAAGACGCTGCTATCACTCACCTTTTTTACATTAATAATATTTTGCACGATGTAATGTACCAATATGGTTTTGATGAAGATAGTGGGAATTTTCAAGAAAATAATTATGGAAATAATGGTTCAGGGAGTGACTCTGTTAATGCAAATGCCCAAATTTCTGAATGGTGTAATGCTACTTTTGGGACACCTCCAGATGGGTCCAACCCATCTATGAACATGTATATATGTAATGACAAAGATGGTTGCTTTGATACCCTAGTAGTTGCACACGAGTTTTCACACGGTACATCAAATAGATTGACCGGAGGGGGTAATAATACTGAGTGTTTGAATAATGCTGAGCAGATGGGTGAAGGATGGAGTGATTTTTATGGAACAATGTTAAGTATGACAGCTACTGATACAGGCGCAGATCCTAGAGCTGTTGGAACCTATTTATTTGGACAAGGTCAAAATGGAGGCGGTATACGAACGTATCCATATAGCACCGATATGTCTGTAAATCCAGATACATATAATGCAATTCAAGGGAGTTCAAGCGTACATAGAATAGGTTCTGTTTGGGCAGAAATGATATGGGAAATGGCGTGGGCTTTAATTGATGAACATGGTTTTGATGATGATTTTTACAACTTTACAGGCGATGTTAATCAAGATGCTGGTAACATTATGGCATTAGCACTTGTTACCGAGGGAATGAAACTACAGCCTTGTAGCCCAGGGTTTGTAGATGGTAGAGATGCAATTATTGCAGCAGACCAAGCAATTTATGGAGGTGCTAACGAATGTCTAATTTGGGAAGCTTTTGCAAAAAGAGGTTTAGGTTTTAGTGCAAGTCAAGGATCTTCAGGTAGTGTAAATGATGGAACTGAAGCTTTTGATTTGCCACCATCTGAAGCTAGTTTTGAAGCTCCTGCCGATGTTTGTGCAAGTTCAGAAATACTTACAGGTTTAGAAGGAGGAAGCCCTACTGGCGGTACTTATAGTGGTCCTGGTGTTACAGATGATGGTAATGGTATTTCTTATTCTTTTGATCCTGCAACAGCGGGCGTAGGAGTACATACCATTTCGTACGAAGTGCCAGAAGCTCAATGTACAACAGCATCAACAGATACAGATACAATTGAAGTACTTGCAATTCCAGATGGGCCTACCACCCAAGGGGTATCAGATTTTTGTATCGGCGATGACGTTACCGTAACAGCAACACCAAGCGATCCTAATAATGTAATAGGATGGTACGATGCTGAATTTGGTGGAAACTTATTGTTTGAAGGTGAAGAATATACCTTTACACCTACAGGCTCCACAACAGTTTATGCTCAAGAGAACCCTGATGGACCGCTTTCAAAATTGGTTATTTCTGAAATTACATTGGAAACTCCAGATCAGTTTGAGATTCAGAACGTAGGGACTGCACAGGATTATTCAGGATATACCGTTGCCGTGAGTGAAGACCCGTATAATGATATAAATGCGATGAACTCAACGACTCAAACTTTAGGGCAAATGAATGGAAATTCAGTAGTTCAATATAGTGATGACGGTGGGCCTAATGATTGGGGTAGTAACCTTTTCTGGGATCCCGATGGTACTGGCTGGATTATCATAATAGATGCAGACGGAAATGTAGTAGATTCAGTATTCTGGAATTTTACCGCTTCACAAATAGCTGGTCTTAATGTGAATATTAACGGTTTCAATATCACAGCTGCCGATTTAGATTGGTCAGGAATAGGTGCTTCATTAGTAACCGAATGTAGTGGATCTTTTAGAAGAAATGGTGATACAGATGCTGCTGCTGACTGGAATGGAGGCTGTGAAACTTCAGATTATGGGGTGCCTAATGACGATATCAACGTTTCTGCTTTTGAAGGATGTCTTGCAGAGCGTACCGTAACTGAAGTTACAGCCGATGACATTGCTCCTGAAATTACCTGTCCAAGTGACGTTACCGAAATGGTAAATGAAGGAGAGTTGTTTACACTGCCAGATTATAGTGGAGATACGACGGCAACAGATAACTGTACTAATACACCTGCCTTAACTCAAGATCCAGCACCAGGAACTGAAATAGGAGAAGGCGTAACAGTGGTTACCATGACGGCTTCAGATGGTGAAAATGAAACTACCTGTACTTTTAATGTAACTGTTGAAATTATCCTAGGGGTAGGTGATGCAGAATTTTACAATAACGTTGCATTATATCCTAACCCAACCAATGGACAGGTAACTCTCTCTAACCATAGCAGTAAAGAGCTAACAGCTGTTGTTATTACAGATGTAAATGGAAGAGTAATACAGACTATTGACCTTGAAAAAGCAAGCGTTGATACGGTTATCTCAATGGATCAACTAGCATCGGGTATGTACTTCGTGAAAATTAAAGCAAGCGATGCCAGTATTGTAAAACGAATTGTAAAACAATAAGTTTATTACAAAGCTATAAAATAAGCAAGCCCCGTGTGGAGTTTTCCATACGGGGCTTTATTTTGGCATTGTTTTTGAAATTAATACAATAAAGTTGATGTTTATGAAACATAAGAAACATACTACATCATATAAAAAGTCCCTTCAATAACCTTGAAGGGACTTTTTTAATAAGCCTTAATCGCCTCTATTCCTTATTGCTCAATAATTCCACCACAGCTAACACGAGCTCCAGCAGCACCTGAAGGTTGAGACGTAAAATCGTCGGCACCTTGATGAACAATAATTCCTTTTCCTAAAATGTTTTTCTTAGAATCATCACAGCCTATGCACCACTCATCGGTTTGCATTGCAATAGAACCGTCTCCATTTTCATCGGCTTCAAAGTTACCAATGTCTCCTTTGTGATATCCTTCTGCATCACCCCATTTTCCGTGTTGTTCAAAAGTAGGGTTCCAGTGTCCTCCTGCTGATTTACCATCAGGGGCAGAGCAATCTCCTTTTTCATGGATGTGAATCGCATGTGTTCCTGGTTCTAATCCAGTCAGTTTCGATTCCATTTTAACAACTCCGTCTTTTTCAGTAAACGAAACAGTACCAGTTGCATTGCTTTCACTCTTGGACTCTAATTGGATGGTAACGGTTTTTTCCTTCATCATCTCCTCTTTTTCTTTCATCATCTCGTCCTTTTCCATATCGGACTGTTCCATTTTATCCATCTCTTCGCTATCTTTCTTTTTGCCGTCGTTACAGCTTGTAAAGGCCATAAGGGCAAGAGCTGAAAATACTATACTTACTTTTTTCATGGGTTATAATTTTTTATGTTTTTGGTTTAAGTTAGAATAAAGGTACGGGGAAAGACAACCACAACCAACATTTTAAAAAAATCTTAGCATTTGGATTTCTGTATTAAAACCAATCTCAATAATGGTTTTTTACCAATTCTCGTTGATCAATAATTCCCATATTAAGGTTTCTTGAAATAAGCAGAGCCTTATCAATACGGGTTTGTGACGTTTTAAAACGTTTTACATAATAAATAAGCGAGCGTTTCTTGCCATCAGAAAAATTTTCGAAGATTTCTGAAGCTTCTGGATCGCTTTCAAATACGGCCTCCATTTCTTTCGGCATAACGACACCATATTTTGTAGTGTCTTCACATAATTCCATTTGAAAATAATCGGAAGGGAAAATACCCAATTCTTTCTGATACCTTTTTCCAAAAGTCATTACATAGCGACCTAATCGTTTTCTTAAAGCGGCGTGAAATTCAATTTCGTTTTCTTCAAAAAATGCTTTTACCTTAACGCGAGTGTTATTTCCTTTTAGAAAGGTCATAACTATTTCTTCAGGAAGATAAACAGCGTGCGTACCTTCCACTGTTACTTCAAATCGCTTTGAACATTTTAAATTCATATTACTTAATCAAAGAAGTAATTATTTGTGTTTCGCTATGTAGCGTTTTATGCACAGGGCATTTATCGGCTATTTGTAATAAACGTTTTATTTGTTTTTCATCCAACTCGCCTTCAAACTTAATCTCACGAGTAAACGTATCGATTTTGGCAGCGTCGTCTTCACAGTTTTCGCAATCGGTAGCATGTTGTTTATCGTAACTGGTATGCACTTCTACATTTTGGACATTCCATTTTTTACGTTTGGCGTACATTTGTATGGTCATTGCCGTACACGCTGAAAGTCCAGCTGAAACCAACTCGTAAGGAGAAGGCCCAAAGTTATTCCCGCCAAAACTTTCGGGCTCATCTGCAAAAGTATAGTGATCACCTATTTTCATTCGGGTAGTAAACCCTTCATCTAGGTCTAGACTAGCTACTACATCGTGTTTTGAAGTGATTTTTTCTTCCGAAGGTATTTCAACATATCTAGAAACCCACCCAGCGATTACACTTCCTACATATTCAGAATCTTCTTTTTTGGTCAATAAATGATCGGCACCATCTAGCGAAATAAAGCTTTTAGGGTGATGGGCAGCTATGTAAAGCTCTTCGGCATTATTAATACCTACTAGTTCATCTTGTGGAGAATGTAACACTAAGAGTGCTTTACGCATACTTTTAGCAATTTCTGGTAATGATTTACTTTCAAGATCATCTAAAAACTGCTTTTTAATGGTAAAGTTGCGTCCGCTTAATTGTACTTCTGCTACTCCTTCTTTTTCAATAGTTTGTAAGTCACTTTTTAATAAATGCTTAACGTGAATAGGATTACTAGGGGCTGCAACGGTAGCAACAGCTTTTACAGAATTGAGTTCTGCTGCTGCAAAAATAACGGCTGCTCCGCCTAAAGAATGCCCTACAAGTAGGGAAGGGGCTAGATAGTGTTCTGAAAGATAATTGGCTGCAGCAACTAGATCCTCTACGTTTCCAGAAAAGTTGGTATCTTCAAAATCGCCTTCGCTTTCCCCTAAGCCCGTAAAATCGAAACGAAGTACGCCAAAACCTTTAGCGGTAAGTGACCGACTAATATTCCGAACGGCAGATAAATTTTTAGTGCACGTAAAACAATGTGCAAAAAGCGCAAAATTATGCGGATGCTGATTTGCGGGAAGTTCTAAGCGGCCTACTAATTCTTGGCCTTCTTTATTTTTAAAGGATACCTTTTCTACATTCATGGTGTACTAGTTTGTTTAGTAAAGTCGGGTGTAAACGTGATTCCTATCAAAATTCTATCAAAATCTGGTCCGTCCAAGTGTATTCTCTGGTAACCAACTCTTGATTTAATAAGGTCACTAAACTTATATCCTACACCAAACCCTAACCAATTCTGGGCAAAGGTAGGCTCGTCGCCTACGTTTAACCAAACTTCGTTATATACATCTGCACTCCATCTATCGAGAAAAGGATAGCTTAATTTAACCATATATCTAAACCAATGACGAGTATCTGTATCCTGGTCTCGAACAATAAATCTGTTTTCAAATCTTGCACGATGATCAACGTTAACATTACCTACGTTATGGTCTAGATAAACATCTTCAACAATTCTATGCTCATCAAAGGAAGGTGGGGTTTCTGATAAATATGAAAAATCATTTCTGAAATAGGCATATCCAACTCCTACAGAAAGTCCTTCCATAATACGGTATTTTGCACCAGTTCTTATTTTAAACTGCTGCAATTCACTTGCAAGCTCATAAAACCTAAATTGGGTTTGTGCTTGAATACTTAGTTTTTCTGAAACTTTACTGTTGGTGGCTAAAATATACCAACTCCCTAATTCGTCTTCTGCCGTATTTTGGGCTATTGCAGAAGTAATTGATAAAAAAATAATTGAAATTGCAATAAATCTCTTAAGCATGCTAATCTTTTTTTTTAATTTTTTTTAAAATAATACTGGTGGCAAAACTCATTTTAGAATTGCACCACCAGTATACTATTTATTAATTAGAAATTGAAGCGTTTTAACTACATTCCTGTATCCATACCTTGTTGGCCTTCGCCTTTTAGGTATTTATCCAAAAAGTCTTTAATTTTTCCATAAGCCTCAATTTGGTTTTCTTTTTTTACAAAACCGTGGCCTTCATCTTCAAAAAGAACGTACTCTACAGGTACACCATTCTTTTTAACGCCGGCAACAATCTCGTCACTTTCCACTTGCAACACACGAGGATCTTGCGCTCCTTGCAATACCATAAGGGGTTTTGTCACTTTATCAGTATGAAATAAAGGTGAAATTTTACGTAATCGAACCGAATCTGTTGTATTTGGGTCGCCCATTTCAGTATAAAGTGCCTCTTTGAACGATTCCCACCACGGTGGTATGCTTTTTAGCGTTCGTAACCAGTTGGTCACACCAAAAATGTTTACACCTACATCAAATTGTTCTGGGGCGTATGTCAATGCTGCCATCGTCATATATCCACCATACGAACCACCAATGATTCCAATTTTATCTCCATCAATAACGTCTTGTTCAGCTAACCAATCTTTCCCGGCAATGCAATCTTTTAAATCTTTATCGCCATGGTTTTGATCGTCCATTTTGTAAAAAGACTTACCATAACCGCTACTTCCGCGGTTGTTTACCGCTAAAATTGCATACCCGTGGTTTACTAAATATTGAATGGTGGAGTTAAACCCTTGTCTTGATTGTCCGCCAGGACCACCGTGAACCCAAACCATCGCTGGGACTTTATTTTCAGTGGTAGCTTGCTTAGGTTGATAATAGATCGCAGGAATTTCCAATCCATCAAACGATTTAAAACGAACCACTTCAGCAGAGACTAAATCGTCTCCGTCTATTTCATCGTTTAATACATCAGTAAGTTGGTTCAGCTTTTTGGTTTTTAAATTATACGAATACGAATTTGTTGGCGTATGTGATCCTCCAGCTCTAAGTAAAGCCATGGTTTCATCCCTAGAAAAACTAGCGCTGTTAATGCTCTGTCCTTCAATTTCAGGAAAGTCTATTACATCTCCGCTAGCCACTTCTTTCACCTCCATCTTGGTTTCAGCATCTTCGTTGGTAAACATAAGCTGGTAGGTGCCGTTATGGGTAAAATAAAAACCAGTAATGTCCCAATCGCGTTCAGCAACTTTTTCCGAAGTACCTTCAGCTATATTATATTTCATAAGTGTGCTATATTCACCATCGGCATCGGTTGTGTAGTACAGTGATTTTCCGTCTGGGGAAAAATCCTCAGGCGAATTTCCGCTTAACGAATCATTGATTTTCGTTTTTTCACCTGTTTCGGTGTTCAGAATATATAAATCACTATCATTGGTGTTAATGGCTTTTCCTAAGGCGATGTATTTTCGGTCCTCGCTCATTCCGCCAAATTCCATTCCGTCTTCATTCTTATAAATCACTTTAGGTGTAAAGGTTTCTATATCCATTTCATAATGATCCATAAATTTGGAATCACGTTCATTACTTCCGTAGAAAAAGCTTTTTCCGTCTTTTGCCCAACCACGGAACAATGCACGAACCTTTTCGGTGGGTGTTAAAGCTTTAATTCCGGTGCTGTCTTTCATATAAATCTTGAAAATTTCATCACCATTCCCATCCATACGGAATAAAATACGGTCGTCTTCAGGAAAATATGAAATACCATATACCGAAGCACTATCAGACTTTGTTAGTTGCGTCATTTCACCGCCAGTGGCTGGTACGGTGTACATATTATAAATGCCCGAACGGTTGCTGGTCATTAATACATTGGATTTGTCTGGCGAATACCCATTTGCATAGGCATTCTCGTTGTCCATAAACTGTTCAATGGAATACTGTTTGATTTCTTCCACTTGTGCGGTTTCTTCTTTTTTCTCCTCCTTACAGGAATAGAATAGAAGCAAACCGAGACTGATTACTATGAGTTTTTTCATCATATTGGTTGTTTAATTGGTTTCGAAGGTTTTTGTTTTTTTAAATGGGGACAAGTCTATACTTTCCATATTAGACTTATATTTTGGCCATTCGGTTACAAAGAAATTATTGGTGGCTTTTAGCGCTTCAGCTAATGCATTTTTGGCATGCTGCATTAACCGTTGTTCTGTAGCTGTCATTCCGTTAGGACGACTGCCACTATACCATCTTGCTTGCCCAATACGCTGCATTACATTAGGTTCTGTACTGCGCACAATACCTTGTCTATCGTCTTCTTTACCTATATAGATAGCAACGACTGAGTCTATTTTCTTAACGATCTCTTTACTGGCTTTAATTTCGTCTTTGTATTTTTTGTCTTCTGAAGCGTTTTCTTTTAATTTTTTTCTGAAATCTTCTGCCGTGTTTTTACTTTCCACCAATTGTTTTACAGCATCGGCAGCGGTTTGGGTCATTTTTTCCAGTTCTTTTGAAGCGGTATATGCTTCGTTAATAGCTTTTTCTGAAAAAGTAAGCCTTGGATCGCTTTTTACGGTTATTGAGCTGGTTGACGTTTCATCATTATATGAAAGCTCCGCTCTGTAAGTTCCAGGCTTTACCGAAGTACCGCTCGGTTCGTTTTTTCTATCTCTAATAGAACGAGAAGGACGGTCTACACCGGCTTCATTCATACGCCATCGCCAAGTGTAAATACCTGTGCTGTCCGGTTTTTTCTGTTTTAAGGTTCTAATTAAACGGGAACCATCGTAAATTCTTAAATACAAGCTGTCCTTGTGTTTGCCATCCATTTTTTCTTCGGAAGTTGTGTCGTCTGTTTCCTCTTTTTCTTCAGAATCCTCTTCATTTTCATCTTTCTCGGTTGTTTCACTATCATCCTTTTTAAAGTAATACTTAAATAAGGCTCCGCTACTTCTATTTTCTCCATTGAATAGTGCGTCTGCCCCAAAACGGCTACCAGTGGGCTGTTGATATGAAGCTTCGTAAGCAGTTGGGGCTTCAAATAACTTACTATTTTGATCTAAGACTGATTTGTTTCGAGCAATCTCCCGCAATGGACGAATATCATCCAATACCCAAGCGGCTCTTCCGAAGGTACCAATAACTAAATCGTGTTCCCTTGGCTGAATTACTAAATCTTTTACTGAAACCGTAGGAAAACCGTGAGTCCATTTTTGCCAGTTTTTTCCAGCGTCAATTGAAATATACAGTCCATCATCAGTTCCTAAGAACAATAGATTCTTTTCTTTCGGGTCTTCTACGATGCTTAACGTGTAGCTTATAACATCGTCTTCATCAACGATTCGGTTCCAAGTTTTTCCATAGTTAGTCGTTCTATAGGCATATGGTGTGTAATTAAAGCGTCGGTAATCGTTAGCAACCAAAAGCGCTTCACCTTTATTTTTATTGGAAGCTTTTATTTGTACAATCCAGCTACCTTCAGGTAATCTAGGAATATTGTTTGAAACATCTGTCCAACTATTTCCTCCATTTTGTGTGTAATGTACGCGCCCGTCATCAGTTCCTGCCCAAAGCATATTTTGCTCAACTGGGGAAGGCTCAATCACTAAAATAGTAGTATGGTTTTCGGCCCCAGTAGCATCTAACGTTAATCCGCCACTTTCACCTTGTTTTTGTTTTTCCGGGTCGTTGGTAGTAAGGTCTGGTGAAATTACTTCCCAAGTGAGCCCTTTATCGGTACTTTTATGTACAAATTGACTTCCGAAGTATAAGGTATTTGAATTAAAAGGGTCAATATTGATGGCAGAATTCCAATTAAAACGTAAATGCATATCAGGGTCAGGATGCGTAGGTTTTACAGTGTAGTTGTTCCCTGTTATATGGTCATATCTACTTACATATCCTTGTTGGCTCATCGTCCATCCATACTGACTGTTATCGGGGTCGGGAACCACATCAAATCCATCTCCAAAACTAATTTCCTGCCAGTAGCTATTTCGTATACCTTGCGATTTCCAAACATAAGCAGGACCTCTCCAACTACCGTTATCTTGCATACCACCATATACATTATAAGGGAACTCATTATCCACAGCGATGTGGTAAAACTGTGCAACAGGAAGGTTTCCTATAAAGCGCCACGATTCACCACCGTCGTGAGTAATATTGAGTCCGCCGTCATTTCCATCTAACATAAAACTGCCGTCTTCAGGATGAATCCACCACGCATGATGATCTGGATGCACGCCATTGTCGGCTCCATAGGCTGGCATTAATTCTTCAAAACTTTTTCCTCCGTCTTGAGAAACATTTACGTAGGTGAAAACTGAAAACACTCTATTTTCATTTTCGGGGTCTATATATATTTCGGCGTAATAAAAAGGACGGTTTCCTATTTCGCTCATATCATTATTGATCATCTTCCATGTAAATCCACCGTCTTCACTTTTGTATAGGGCATTCTTTTTCGACTCTACTAAGGCATAGACAATATTGGGTTTATTGGGAGCAATGGCAATTCCTATTCTCCCTAAATCGCCTTTTGGAAGACCGTCTTTATCGGTACGTTCCTCCCAAGTCTCACCACCGTCGTAGGTTACATATAAACCACTGCCTTCACCACCAGACGTAAAAAACCAAGGTTCGCGTTTATGCTCCCACATGGCAACCATTAATTTATTGGGATTAGTAGGATCCATGACCATATCGGCAACACCGGTTTTATTATTTACGAAAAGAATTTTATCCCAAGTTTTTCCGCCATCGGTGGTTTTAAAAACACCGCGCTCCGGATGTTCGCCCCAAGGGGAGCCAATAGCACCTACATAAATGGTGTTAGGATCGGTTGGGTCTATAATAATACGATGGATATGGCGTGTTTTTTCCAAACCCATAGATTGCCATGTTTTTCCGCCGTTGAGTGATCTATAAACTCCGTATCCTCCATTTAAACTGTTTCTTGGGTTTCCTTCGCCAGTTCCTACCCAAATAACAGAAGGATTGGATTGCTGAATAGCCACGGCACCAATAGAAGCTGTAGGTTGATCATCAAAGATTGGATTCCATTTTATTCCTCCACTGTTACTTTTCCATAATCCGCCAGAAGCCGTACCCACATACATTACATCGGGGTTATCGGTTACAACATCAATGGCAGTAACACGACCGGACATGCCACCAGGACCAATGTTCCGAGGTTTCATATCTTTCATGATATCCATTGAAAGTTGTTGTGAAAATGATGAGAATGAGAGTAGTAAAAATGTTAGAAGGAATAATTTTTTCATCGATTGGTTTTTTCAGAAATAAAAATTAGCTCATAAAGTTAAGAAAATGTGAAATAGCAAGTCTTAAAAGGCTGTTAATACACACATTTTTTTCTTTATAAAATTGGTATCTTTAAGGTATGAAGAAGAAAAATAAGCCGACGGGATTTGTTTTTACAAAACATGACCCTAAGGAACAATCTCCCTTTGAACGCCTTTTCGAAATTTTTCAGGAATTAATTACGCATACTTCAGGTGATTTTGATGAAGCGATTGATTGGTTACGACAGTTAGACAAAGAATATAGCCTTACCACTTCAGAGTATACTATTGACGATTTTATTGAAGACTTGAAGAAGAAAGGATATATCCGTGAAGAATTTCGACCTGATGGAAAGGGTGGTGGTAAAGGAGAAGGAAAAAACGCTATTACTGAAAAACTAGAACGCTCCCTTCGGAAACGTGCGTTAGAACAAATATTCGGCAAATTGAAAAAAAGCGCCGGCGGGAACCATAAAACAAAATATAGAGGACAAGGCGATGAACAGGCTGGTGAATTTAGAAATTACCAATTTGGTGATCCGTTAGAACGAATTTCTATGACCGAAAGCTTTAAAAATGCTCAAATTAATTATGGAATTGATGGGTTTAACCTTTCAGAAAACGATTTGGTGGTTGAAGAGTCGATGCACAAGTCACAAATGAGCACGGTTTTAATGATCGATATTAGCCATAGTATGATTTTGTACGGTGAAGATCGCATCACACCTGCCAAAAAAGTAGCGATGGCACTTTCTGAATTGATAACCACCCGCTACCCAAAAGATACGTTGGATATTTTAGTCTTCGGGAACGATGCTTGGCCCATAAAAATTAAAGACTTACCTTATTTAAATGTAGGGCCGTTTCATACGAATACAGTTGCAGGATTGCAGTTAGCCATGGATATGCTGCGCAGAAAACGAAACACCAACAAACAGATCTTTATGATTACCGATGGAAAACCAAGCTGTATGCAGCTTCCTAATGGTGAGTATTATAAAAACAGTGCTGGCTTAGACCCTAATATTGTAAAGAAATGTTATATGATGGCGCGACAAGCGCGTAAACTGCACATTCCTATTACCACCTTTATGATTGCGCAAGACCCTTATTTAATGCAGTTTGTAGATCAATTTACGGCTGCCAATCAAGGAAAGGCATTTTACACTGGTTTGAAAGGATTGGGGGAAATGATTTTTACCGATTATGAAACCAATAGGAGAAAAAGAATAAAATAGTACTTAGAAAAAGAAAATATGAAAATTGAAAATATAAAAACCTTCGGCGACTTAAAAAAAGCCGGATTTGAATACAAAACCATAAAAGAAGAATTACGTAGAAACTTACTTCAAAAATTATTAAAAAAAGAAACCGTTTTTGAAGGAATTCACGGCTACGATTATTCAGTTATTCCAGAATTAGAGCGTGCCATTCTTTCAAAACATAATATCAACCTTCTTGGATTGCGAGGACAAGCTAAAACAAGATTAGCGCGACAAATGGTTTCACTGCTAGATGAATATATACCCGTTGTGGCAGAAAGCGAAATAAATGACGATCCTTTTCGTCCTATTTCTCGGTTTGCAAAAGAAATAGTAGAGGAGAAAGGCGATAAAACTCCTATTGAATGGTTGCATAGGGACGAACGCTTTTCAGAAAAACTGGCAACGCCCGATGTTACTGTGGCTGATATTATAGGAGATGTAGACCCTATTAAAGCTGCCAATTTAAAACTGACCTATGCTGATGACCGCGTAATCCATTTTGGGATGATTCCGCGTGCTAACAGAAGCATTTTTGTTATTAACGAATTGCCCGATTTACAACCACGCATACAAGTAGCACTGTTCAATATTTTACAAGAAGGTGATGTGCAAATTCGAGGTTTTAAATTACGGATGCCTTTGGATGTTCAGTTTGTATTTACCGCAAACCCTGAAGACTACACCAATCGAGGAAGCATTGTAACACCGTTGAAGGATAGGATTGGTTCGCAAATATTGACGCATTATCCCGATGATATTAAAACAGCACGAACCATTACCGAGCAGGAAACCGCTGAAGCTTCTGCAACCAAAGAAAAAATCTATGTGCCTGAACTGGCAAAAGACATTGTAGAACAGATAAGTTTTGAAGCCCGTAATAGTGAATTTATCGACGCAAAAAGTGGCGTAAGTGCTCGATTGAGCATCACCGCCTTTGAAAACCTATTGAGTACAGCCGAAAGACGTGCCTTGCAAAACGGGGAAGATAAAACCTCAGTTCGATTAAGTGATTTTATGGGTATTATTCCTGCCATTACAGGAAAAGTAGAATTAGTATACGAAGGCGAACAAGAAGGTGCCAGCGAAGTAGCCGAACAATTGATTAACAGTGCTGTTAAGTCGCAATTTGAAAACTATTTTCCGAAAATAGAAAAACTGCATAAAGAAAGCGATGTAGATCCCTACGCCAATGTAGTTGCTTGGTTTTTTGAAGAAAGCGGTTTTGAACTGTTGGATACGCTATCCGATACCGAATACAAACGCCAACTCAACAAAATTGAACCGTTAGAGCAATTGGTGAAAAAGCACGTACCGGATATTTCAGCAAAAGACAAACTATTTTACAAAGAGTTTGTATTATGGGCACTTTCAGAATATAAAAAATTGAGCAAGCACAATTTGGGCGATGGCCTTCAATTTAGGGATGTGTATGGTGGGTATATTAGTGGATTATAACAACTCACTAATAGCTCCTATAATCAGCACAATTCCGCTAATAACCATAATTGCGATTACCCATTTTCTAAAAGCGAGTTTGCTCATGCGTTGCAACAACCATTTCCCGATAAGGTTGCCTACGATGGCACCTAGTCCCATAGCTATGCCATACACCCAAAGCTCATCGGTTAATAAGCCGAAAAAGGCATAGCTTCCTATTTGTGCAATTCCGAGGAAAAAAGATTGTGCTGCTTTGGTACCTACTAAGGATTCTTTTTCAATACCTGCATTGAGAAGAAATGGGTTTAATATCGGTCCCATTCCGCCGGTTAGGGTTCCTATTATAGATATAAAGAAACCTAAAGGGACAAAATACCAAAGTTTTACATTAAATGAACGCTCTTTCTTCCCGAAGCGGTATTGAAAAAAGGTGCTTACCAGAAACAGTCCGACGATAATTTGTACCCAATATATTTTCACTTCAGCAAAAAGCCAAGCAGCCAGAACGGCACCAATCATAGCTGATGGAACGTAATACCAAAAAACCTTCCAGACAATGTGCTTCCAGAATATTATAATTCGTGTAGGACGACTTATAAAGGTTCCCAAGTTTATCACAGGGGCTGTTTGCGAAGTGCCAATTAAAAAGTTGAGTATGGGTATTTGCATTAAAGCGCCACCACCGCCACTAATAGTAGAAAGTGTAAAGGCGGTTGCTCCTAAAAAAAAGAGACCAACGAGTAAATAAGGTGAGAGGGAATTGATTAGTTCCATTCTTCAAAATTACAGAAATAGATTTGCTTTTATATTCAAAAAAAAGCTGCCTATGAAAATAGACAGCCGGTTTTAAATTAACTTAGGAGAGTTTTACTTGTTAGGTATTTCAAGTTCTTGACCAGGATGTATAACATCTGGGTTGTCTAATATATTTTTATTAGCTTCAAAAATTTTGTTGTACTTCATCGGGTCACCGTAATATTTTTTTGAAATTTTACTGAGTGATTCTCCTTTTTCCACTGTATGATATGCGTAAGCATTTTTGTCTGCCACTTTAATATCAGCTTCAAGATCTTGTGGATTTTCACCGCCAGATTTTTTAATTTCGTCCCATAAACGGTCTTTGTCATATTGGGTATTTGCGGTACCCCAAATTTTTAGTTTCCCGTTTTCTTCTTTTACATCACCATTTTGGATTTTAAGTTTTTCACCTAAATCTAAAACATTTTGATACTTAGCTTTAACCATTTTTTTTCAATTTTTTATTAATGCGTTTTAAATATACAACTTTTAGAAGTTTGTGAAGTCATTTTAATTAAATAACTGTCTGTAATTTCTACTTAAAGTAACGACATGTTTAATATTTAACTTAAAATTAAGGAGGTTTAATACAACCTTATGAAACTCAGCGTTATCTTTGTTTTAAACAAAACAAAAATCAACAATATGAAATTTAAATCAATTATTATGTCACTAGCAGTAGCAACTATGTTGTTTACAGCTTGTAATGACGGAAAAAAGAAAGAAGCTGAAGCAAAAGCTGAAGCTGAAAAAATGGAAATGGAAGCCCAGAAAAAGGCTGAAGAAGAGGCTATGATGGCTAAAAAAGAATTTGAGCAAAATACAATTGCCTCAAAAGCGATGAATAACCAAAGCATGTCTACTTTAGTTTCTGCTCTTAAACAAGCAGGGTTAGCACAAACTTTTATGGAAGAAGGTGAATACACTGTATTTGCTCCTACCAATGAAGCTTTTGAAGCTGTGCCAAAGAAAAATATGGATAACTTAATGATGGATGAGAACAAAACTCAACTTCAAGGAGTATTAAAATATCATGTAGTTTCTGGTGAGTGGACAGGCGATGCTCTTATGAAAGCAATAAAAGATAATGACAACAAATACCGAGTAACGACTTTACAGGGTGAAAATATTATTTTATCTATGAAAGATGATAAAATAATGATAAAGGATGCTAAAGGTAATACTGCGACTGTAGTAGACGCTAATATGGATGCATCTAACGGTGTTGTTCACAGCATTGATAAAGTACTTATGCCAAAAGCATAATTATTTGTCATATACTAAAAAAGAAGATCCCATTGTTGGGATCTTCTTTTTTATCCTTTTTTAAAATTTCCAGAATCAACATCTTTTATAAACTGAATCAATCCTTCAAAGAAAACCTCTTGATCATCGTATTGTGATAGGTGACTTCCGTTGGGGCAGAGGTGAAACCTACCATTCTTCACATTATTGGCGAGCCACTTCATTTCTTCAGGATTCATCGTGTCATATTTAGCACCTATTGAAAGTGTGGGTACATTAATTTCGTGTACGCGATCTTTTACCTCCCAATCTTTTAGCGTAGCATCGCCTTTTATACCAAATTCACTTGGACCTTGCATGGTTACATATACATCTGGATTTACATGTTTAAACCCTCTGTTCAACGAGTTTGGCCATTGTTCAATTGGCATGCGAATTACGTGTTTTGGGTAGTAATTTTCTGTGATCAGTTTCAAATACTCTTCATTTTCATAATCTTCAGCAGCTTCATATTGCATAATCTTTTTCAAAACGGTAGAATCTAGCTGAGGTGCTAATACTTCTTCGTTATATTTCATATAATCTGGAATGGAAGGCACCATATTCGAAACGATTAACCCCTTCAGGTTTTCCTGATATTTTAAAGCGTATTCCATTGCTAGAATACCGCCCCACGATTGCCCAAATAAATAAAAGTTGTCACTGTTTAAGCCTAGTGCCTTACGCACTTGTTCAACCTCTTCGACAAAACGCTCTGTTTTCCAAAGGCTTTTATCGTCTGGTTGGTCGCTGTAGTAGCTACCTAATTGATCGTAGTAATAATATTCAATTCCTTCCTGCGGAAAATAACCATCAAAACATTCATAAATTTCATGCGTCATCCCTGGACCACCATGTAATAGCAATACTTTTATTGTTGGGTTATTACCCGTTTGTTTGGTCCAGACATTGAATGTTCCTTTTGGTGTTTCTATAGGAATCATTTTAATTCCGCCAGTAAATTGGTCGTCTTTATCTGTAAAAGAAAGGTATTCAGTTTCCGAAATAACTGGGGTGCTTTCTTTTTCAGGTTGCGTTTTTACTTCGTTTTTACAACTGGTTAACACTACTAAAAAGGAAAATAATACGATTAATTTTTTCATTTGGATTAGTTTTTAGAAAGGTACTCGTTTTTCTTTAAATCTTCAATTGAGTTGATAGCTATGCTTTCCCCGTTTCTTAATACAATATTTTTAGTGGTAATATCTAACACGTCGGTATAATAATGATCGGTAATGATGATGCTTTTAGTTTCTGAAATTTTCAGCAAAAACTCTTTTAATGCTTTTGTTTGAAATGGTTCCAGCATAGAAAAAGGTTCGTCTAACATTAGAAACGGATGCGGTAAATGGCTAATTAAAATAGTTTCAAAAAACTTACGTTCTCCGTGCGAAAGTTCTCCAGCTTTTTTATGAGTTAATGTGGCTATAAAAGGATGATAAAAAACAGCATCTTGATCTTTTTCTTTTTGAAAATACATCGGAATAATATCGCGTACTTTTTGGATTTTAGGCAAAAAAGGATGTTGGGGTAAATAGGCGATAAGCTGTTTTTTTATGACTTCGGAAGGAGAAATTTTTGTTCCGTTTATTTCAAGCTCTAAACTATCTGCGGAAAGCGTCCCGAAAAGGATTTTTAACAGGGTAGATTTTCCGCTGCCATTTCTTCCAAAGATTCCAAAAATATCTTCTGTTTCTATTGTAAAAGAAACACCATTTAAAACTTGGGTTTTTCCGAAGCTTTTGGTTACATCATGTACTTGTAAAGTCGCCAAAGGATAGATAAAAACAGGTTAATAGAATTGAAAATAGTGGAATTGCGATAAGTAAATTAATGAAAAAACTGATTTTTAATAAGTTCCATTTGGTAATTCCTAGGTTGTAATAAAAATAATATTCGTCATTTTTAAAAACTCGAAAACCGAAAAAACCAAACAACAAACCTAGCGTGCAAAAAAGGCCAAAACCCCAAAGAATATTTGTAGCGATACAGCATATTATTCCAAATCCAGCGATGAACGGAAATATATCTTTATAATATTGCCAATGGGCGCGAATATTCATTCTCTATTGGTGTCCAACGTGGCAACCACAACCGCCTTTCATAAAACCTTCTGTTTCTTGATGCCAAGGAAAAGCTTGGTTGTATTTATTGTGTTCCCACCAAAATGGGGAACGTTCTTTTGGGTGGTTTCCAATTTCATTTAAAGTGTTAGCATCGTATAATCGGCCATTAACCATTACCATTTCTATACTTTGTGTGTTTTCAATATCGTCTAATGGGTTATCTGTTAACACAATTAAATCTGCCAATTTCCCTTTTTCTAAAGAGCCAATATCATCTCCGGCACCAATATATTCGGCCGCATTGATCGTTGCGGTTTGTAGTGCTTCTAAGTTGGTCATACCACCTTGTTGTAGCATCTTAGTTTCCCAATGAGCACCCAATCCTTGTAATTGTCCGTGAGCTCCCATATTAACTTTTACACCAGCATCACTCAAATTTTTAGCAGTCTCTGAAACTAAAATATGTCCATTTTCATATTCTTTTTCTGGCACCATCGTACGATGGCGGGAACGGCTATCAACAATTCTTCTTGGTGTAAAATGCAGCAGTTTTTCATTTTCCCAAACGTTATCACGCTGATAGAAAAAATATTCACCATTCAATCCTCCATAATTTACAATTAGGGTAGGAGTATAGCCAACCTCACTTTTTCCCCAGACTTCTAAAATATCTTTATAAACAGGTGCTACAGGAATGTTGTGTTCAACACCTGTATGACCATCAATCACCATCGAAATATTATGGAAAAAAGTAGAACCGCCTTCAGGAACTACATTGATTTTTTGTTCTCTGGCGGCTTGCAAAACTTGCTGGCGTTGTTCTCTTCTAGGTTGATTGTAGCTTTTCACACTTTTAGCACCGAATGCTTTGGTGCGTCTAATGCTACTTTCTGCATCTTCTAGATTATTGATAACCGCTTTAAAGTCGCCATCTGCCCCATATAATATAAACCCCGTAGAATACAATCGCGGACCGGTTAGCTTTCCAGCTTTTAATAATTCAGAAATACTAAATACTGTTTCTGTGTTTGCTGAAGGATCGTGTGAAGTAGTAACCCCAAATGCCAAGTTGGCCATTAACTGCCAGTTTTGTTGTGTGGTTAAACCATACCGGAATGCACCTACGTGCGCGTGCGCATCGACCATACCAGGCATAATGGTTTTTCCTTTTGCATCGTACACTTTTGCATCATTTGGAACCTTGATTTTTGTAGCTTCACCAATTGCTTCAATTTTATTTTCATTAATTATAACAGTTCCGCTTTCAATTACTTTGTCGCCGTTCATGGTGATAATTCGGGCGTTGGTAAACGCAATTTTCCCTGAAGGGCTGTCTACCGGGGCTGTAAGACCGATTTTTGTTCCTTCAAGTGTGATTTCAGGAATTTCTTCGGAAGAACCTGGTAAAAATGTAAACCTGTTTTTTAATTCATTACTGAAATATTCATCACCCAATGTCCACATTATTTTTTTACTATCTGGTGACCAGTGTAAATTAATACCAGCATCCTTTGCAATTTGTGAAACCGGAACCGATTTTGATTTGTCATCCAAATCTATGGTTTGGCCATTCAATACTAATGGTGCTACATATGCTTTATGAAGATGTGTAAAAGCAATCCACTTATTGTCTGGACTAGGAACTAACCTATTGGCATATTTAGATTTAATATGCTCTTTTTTATCATTTCCGTTTAGGTTAACACTAATTAATTTTTTGGTGAGGCTGCCAAAATAAGTGCCTCCAGTTTGCAAGAAAATACGGTCTCCACTTGTATTGAACATAGGATACTCCCCATCTTTTATAACAAACTTTTCGTTATCTCCCGAGGCATCCATGGTATAGATTCCCGGTTTTTTTGTAAAAGTGAAACCTTGATCTGTATTTCCTCTTTCTTTTCTGAAAACAATTTGTTTTCCGTCTTTTGAATAAGCAGGCGTTCGGAATATGGCTTTTTCTTGAGTAAGTTTTACGGGTGTTCCGCCAGAAGTAGGTATTGTAAAAATGGCACCTTTTTCGAGATCGTTCCAAGTGACGAAAACAATATGTTTTCCATCTGGGGAGAATGTTGGTTCAAACTCAAAGTCGGTGCCGTTTGTAATTCTTTGTGGGGATCCATTGGGTAACTCTTTTTTATAAAGTGACCCTAAAGCATTAAAGATAAGAATTTTTCCATTAGGAGAGGTCACAGCATGACGAATTACTTGTGGAGTAAAGGTTTCTTCTTCAACTTTATTGTTAAAATGAACCCGCTCTGCAATATCAATTTTTACATCTGCGGTAAATGGAATGTTTGTTACTTGTTGTGACTCGGTATTAATTTTACTGATTTTTCCACCGCTCCAAAATACTAGATCGGTATTATTGGGCATCCAGCTAAAGTTAGGATACACTCCAAAAATAGCCCAAGCTTCTTGTTGATCTTTGTTTAGTTGGTCATAAATAGGCCATTCTTCACCTGTTTCTAAATCGTGCAAAAACAGAACACTTTTTTCGCGTATCCGTTTTACAAATGCTAATTTCTTTCCGTTAGGCGAAATTACTGGACGAGCAGCTCCACCTGGACCTCCAGTTATGGTTTCAGTTTTTCCTGTTTCAAAATTGTAGCGTTTAATTACATAAATTTGACTATTCGGGTCTTTATTATATTGAAAATTTCCACCTGGATACATATCTTCTGAATAATACAAATACTTACCATCGGGTGAAACAAACGGCTCATTTACGTCTTGTTGGTCGTTTTTTCGTTCTGTTAATTGTAGTCCTTTTCCACCGGTAATGTGGTATTGCCACATTTCGCCAGCTCCTAAGCTTCTTCCTGAAGTAAAGTGCTTTCTCGCGATTAAATAGTCTCCATCAGGCATCCAAACTGCATTGTTTAGCAACCGAAAATCTTCGTCTGTAATCTGTTTGGCATCTTTACCATTGGCATTCATTACCCATATATTATCACCTCCACCAGCATCACTAGTAAAAGAAATTTTTTTTCCATCAGGGCTAAATCTTGGTTGTACTTCAAAAGGGATTCCGGTTCTAATAGCTGTTGCTTTGCCGCCAGAAATAGGGATGGTATAGATATCACCTAGCATATCAAAAACGATGGTTTGCCCGTCGGGGCTTACATCGAGGTTCATCCAAGTTCCTTCGTTGGTTGTAAAAGAATGGGGTTTGTAGTTAAAATCTTTCCCAGGGTTAGAAACATCCCATTTGGTTTCTTCTTTTTTGTCTTTATCTTTTTTTTGGGCTTGAAGGGTTATTGCGCAGCTTATCAATAATAGGGAAAGCAAATATCTCATAGTGTTTCAATTTTCTGAAGCTAAAGATAGTCAATAACTGTAAATCACGAAACAAAGCTTTTGGGAACTGCTATAGTTAATTTTTTTTCGCATAGTTTAACCTTCACCTTTTTAGTGCTTTCTATAAACTCTCCGTCAATTTGAAGCGGGACGGGATGATGCATTGTTATTTTTGCTGACGTTGTAGTAAATTCCTTTGCAAACCCAGAGTTTAAATCGGTTTCGTTATATATTGTGTTTATTATTTCAGAAATATTCAATTCCTTAAAAACGAGGAGTTCGAACACCCCATCATTTATCTTTCCATTTGGGTTTACTGTAGCTCCAGTTCCAAATTTATTAGCATTGGCAATACAGAGCATGATTCCAGTTTGTTCAATTATTTTTGAATTTACTTCAATCTTAAAAGTAAATGGATATTCAGAGGAAGCTAAAGTAGGAATGGTTTGTAAAATATATCCGAGCTTCCCTCGAATATTGGACGCTTCATAATTTTTAACCAATTCGGCGTTAATTCCTAAGTCAGCCATATGAAAACAGACGTGGTTATTAACTAAAAGCTTATCGGCTTTAATGGTGTTGTCTCCCAAAGCGATATCCAATTGCTCTTCTAAAGTAGGTGGAATATTAAAGTTTACCGCTAATCCGTTGGCAGATCCTGCAGGAATAATCCCTACGGAAACCTGAAACTCTTCAACTGCTTCGGCAACAATCTTTATAGTGCCATCTCCTCCCACAACTAATATTCGCTCTACTTTATGATCTTTAATTTCTTCTTTTATACTAGAAATATCATTCTCTCCTGTAGTTTCATAAATTGCTAATTGATAACTATCATTATTACAGCGTTCTATAATAGTTGTTATAATGTCTTCTTTAGATGTGTTACCCGATATTGGGTTTACTACTACTAAAATATTCTTAATTGCTTTCATTAATTTTAGTTTACATTTAAAAATAAGTATTTTGAAAATATGTAAAGGTTAAGAAAATTACAATACGTGAAATTAGATTTACAATTATATCGAGGATACCTTAATGAGCAAGAATTAGTAGTTTCTGGGCACGTTTTTAAATCTTGGGCACCCGATAAGTATAGTGTGGATAGAAAAGGGGTAAAACATGCTTTTTCTATTTTGCATATGTTTACCATTTCACCATTAGAAAATGTTGATATTACTTTGGAGTTTCAAAATAAAAAGGTACACACTAAGACCTTGGAAGATGGTTTTTTTAGGTTTACCATACCCTTTTCAGAACCATTGGAAAGTGGTTGGCATCCTTATAAAATTATGTGTGCGCTAGGTAAAATAGGTATTGTAGAAACCAACGAAGTATTAAAACCTTTTGAAAGTAAGTTTGGAATTATTTCTGACATTGATGATACTTTTTTAATATCTCATAGTAATAATATTTTTAAGAAGCTCTACGTCATGCTTTCTAAAAATGTAAATAAGCGAAAAGTTTTTGAAGATGTTGTAGACCATTATCAAGCCCTGAGTATTGCAGGCCAAGATAGTAAACAGGCTTCTAATTCCTTTTTTTATGTGTCGAGTAGCGAATGGAACTTATATGCATTTATCGATGAATTTGCAAGATTGCATCAATTACCCAAAGCGGTTATTAAATTGAAAAGTATTAAAACCAAACTAACCGATTTTTTAAAATCTGGGAGAGGCGACCACGATCATAAGTTTCAGAAAATAAAGGATATTATTTCATTTTATCCAAACTTGACCTATGTTTTATTAGGAGACGATTCGCAACAAGACCCATATTTATACGAACGCATCTGTAAAATTTTTCCTGAAAATATTCGTGCTGTTTATATTCGGCAGACTTCAAAAAAACAGAAAGGAAAAGTGCAGGAAGTCTTATCAAATATAGAAACACTGTCTATAAAAACGCTTTACTTTAAAGATAGTCACTTAGCAATAAGGCATTCAAAAGAGATCGGTATTATTGAGTAAAACTGAAACTTTAAGAATATTTTAATTATTCAATAGCAAAAATAAAAAGCATTTATTCTTTACTTTTGCACTTCATTTAAAAACAGACTCATGCAAGACGGTATTTACGCTAAAATTACCACAGAAAAAGGAGAAATTTTAGGTCAACTAACGTATAAAAAAACGCCGGGAACGGTAGGAAACTTTGTAGCTTTAGCTGAAGGTACATTAGAAAACGAAGCAAAAGAACAAGGGAAACCGTATTATGACGGATTAAAATTTCACCGAGTAATTCCAGATTTTATGGTACAAGGAGGTGATCCTTCTGGTACAGGAGCTGGCGGACCTGGTTATAAATTTGACGATGAGTTTCATCCAGATTTAAAACACAATAAACCAGGCGTGTTTTCAATGGCAAATGCAGGGCCGGCAACTAATGGAAGCCAGTTTTTTATAACGCACATAGAAACTCCTTGGTTAGATAATAAACACACCGTTTTTGGTTATGTAGCAGAAGGACAAGATGTTGTTGATAATATTGCGCAAGGTGATACGATGCAACAAGTTGAAATTATTAGAGTAGGAGAGGAAGCCCAAAAATGGAATGCTGTTGAAGCTTTTAGACAATTTACCGGAGCTAAAGCAGAACGAGAAGCAAAAGCGAAGCAAGAACAAGAAGCTTTGGTAGATGCAATTTCAGCAGGTTTTGATAAAACTGAAAGTGGCCTTCGTTATAAAATGATTCAAAAAGGCGATGGAGCCAAAGCTGAAAAAGGAAAAACTGTAGCCGTACATTATAAAGGTATGTTTGCCGATGGTGGCGAGTTTGATAATTCTTACAAACGTGGAAATCCAATTGATTTTCCATTAGGAATGGGAAATGTTATCGCAGGTTGGGATGAAGGAATACAATTATTACAAGTTGGAGACAAAGCCCGATTTGTTATTCCATCACACTTAGCATACGGAGCACAGGGTGCTGGAGGAGTTATACCGCCAAACGCAACTTTGGTATTTGATGTAGAATTGATGGATGTAAAATAATTTTTATAGTAATATATACTAAAAAACGCTCCTGATTTAGGAGCGTTTTTTATTGAAAAGATTTCAATTATTTTTTTGAAACCACTAATCTTTCAACTGAAATGGATGTGCCGTTTTCAAAAGTTTCAATAAAATAAATGCCGTCAGCATACTGTAATACATCAAAATACAATCTATTTTGTGGCGATTTAATTTCTCTTTGTGTAACAATTTTACCGTTAACATCAGCTACAGTATAAGAAGTTATCATCGCTCCATTACTTTGCAGTGTCACGGTTTTATCTGCAGGGTTTGGAAATAAAGTTATGTTACTTTCTGTCCCTTGAGGGTTATTGGTGCTCAATGTTGCATCGTAGGCATCTTGTAAGGCATCAATAGGTTCAAAAACTTCGGAAGTTATCCAAACGTTGAGATCTAAAGAAAGGTTTCCGTAGCTACTATCAGTATCACTCGGGTCTGCAACTCGTAAAAAAGCCGAAGCAGAACTAATACCAAAATCTAAACATCTAGAATCTGCTCCTGGACGTTTCGCACCTTGAAGGGCTGCCATAAGTTTATCAGCTAGTGTTCCTTCGGTTTCAAGAAAAGCAGTCTCCATATCGGTCACCACCTCTTCAGAAATTAGAATATTTCCTTGTATGGAGTAATTTGGTCCTGTAATGTGAAGAAACTCTTCAAAACAGTCTTCACCTGTAAAAGCTGCACTTCTTGGGTTGTTGTTATTTAAATCGACCACTCCATATTGTCGCTGCGAAGGATTTCCTTGTGCATCGTTTGCAATAAGCCAATCAATAATTTCTTGAGGTGAATCCTCAGCTTCCATACGTACGCGAGCATTATTTTGGTTGGTTGGTAAATAAAAAGACTGCGTGTGGATAGCTCCAACTCCTAAAACGATATCACTAATGGCAAGTGCGCCATCTTCAGCTGAGATACAAGTTGCTCCTGCACTTCCTATTTCACCTGTATTTGGGTCTACGGCTACTATAGAAAAGGTATGCTGCGAAAAAACAGATATTGATAATAGAAATAAGCCAATAAAATAATTTTGTTTCATATTAAGGTTTGTTTTAAGTTTTACTATAAAATTATTTCCATTTTATATTACACCCCATACTTGGTTTTTGGTCTTTTCGCTGCGGGTTGTTGTTCAGTACATTATCCAACGCTTCTCGAAGATCGCGACCATTTACCGGAATACCATTACCGGGACGCGAATTATCAAGCTGTCCTCGGTAAATGAGTTTCAAATTATCATCAAATACATAAAAATCTGGCGTACAGGCAGCATCATATGCTTTAGCAACTTCTTGCGTTTCATCATATAGATAGGGAAACGGGTAGTTGTGTTTCCGAGCGGTTTTCCACATTTCTTTTGGTGAATCTTGTGGATAATTCTCCACATCATTACTGCTTATAGCTACAAATCCAAAACCAGTTACACGATAGTCGTTGGATAGCCGAACAATTTCTTCATTTACATGCTTAACAAAAGGGCAGTGGTTACAGATAAACATAATCACCGTACCTTTTTCACCTTGAATTTGTTGTAACGAAACAGGGTTCATAGTAACGGTGTCCAATAGTGTAAAATCAGGTGCTTTTGTGCCAAGAGGCATCATATTGGAAGGGGTAAGGGACATACAGTTATTCTTTTCTGAATTAGTTCGATTATTTTCAATAAAGTTACAATTATTAAACATTTTATAAAGTTTTGCTAGTCTCTTTTAATGACTGTAACTTTATACAAAAGCAAAAAACATGAGAAATTCGTACAGTTCGTTATCAGTAGCAATTGAAAATTTACAAAATAAGGGGTATGAACAAGACTTTAATTTAGTAGAAGAAGGTGTTGAGTCTAAATCCTTAAAAAGAAAATGGAAAGCCGGTGATTTGGAGGTGGTAAAGTTCTATCGCTTTGAGGGAATGTCTAATCCCGACGATAATTCTATTTTATATGTAATTGAAACCCACGATGGGACTAAAGGATTGCTTGTAGATAGTTATGGTGCCAAAGGGCATTATATGTCTCCGCAGATGATACAAAAACTTAAAATTACTCATGAAAAATAATCTTTCTTGGAGCGACTTTGAAAAAGTTGACATGCGAGTAGGAACTGTAGTTGAAGTAAATGACTTTCCTGAAGCTCGTAATCCATCTTATAAACTTCAAATAGACTTTGGAGATGAAATAGGGGTTTTAAAAACCTCTGCTCAAGTAACTACATTATATAATAAAAAAGATATTCTCGGTAAACAAGTAATTGCCGTTGTTAACTTTCCGAAAAAACAAATCGCTAATTTTATGAGCGAATGTTTACTTATCGGCGCTGTTGATGATAAAGATGTTACTTTGTTAGAACCAGGGAGACAAGTTAAAAACGGTTTACGAATTTCGTAAACCGTTTTATTGTTTTAGACTTCGCTATCCATAACATCGGTTACAACATAGTATCTCGGATCGTTAATATTATTCTCAATAATAGTTTCAAACTCAGGGTTGCGCTTTATTAAAAGTGCTTTGCAGTCTCTACTTAAATGAGTGAATTTAATTTGCTTGCCTTGCGCCACATATTTGTTAGCAAGGTTTCTTAGTGCTTCCACACCACTGTGATCACTTACTTTAGACTCTATAAAATCGATTTCAATTTTCTCTGGGTCGTTTTTAACATCAAATTTTGCATTGAAAGCTGTTGTAGAGCCAAAGAATAGAGGGCCCCAAATTTCATATACTTTCGTGCCGTCCTCCTTAAAGTGTTTACGCGCTCTAATTTTAGTGGCATTTTTCCATGCAAATACCAAGGCGCTCATAATAACACCGGCGATTACAGCAATTGCTAAATCTTGCCATACGGTAATTGCTGAAACGGCTATCAAAACAATAGCATCGCTTAATGGAATTTTATTCAGAATGCGGAAGCTACTCCAAGCAAACGTTCCGATAACCACCATAAACATAACGCCAACTAAAGCAGCAATAGGAATTTGCTCGATTAAAGGTGCGCCAAATAATACAAAACATAATAGTGCTATTGCGGCTACCGTACCCGATAAACGCCCTCTACCACCAGAGTTGACATTAATAATAGATTGACCGATCATGGCACAACCACCCATTCCTCCAAATAGGCCGTTTAAGATATTCGCACCCCCTTGGGCCACACATTCGCGGTTCCCACTTCCACGGGTTTCGGTCATTTCGTCTACGAGGTTTAACGTCATTAGCGATTCAATAAGACCCACTGCAGCTAATATAACAGCGGTGGAAATAATAAGCCCCCAATGTCCTTGCAAAGTATCGAAAACACCGAATATTTGAGCTTGAAAAGTAGGTAGACCACCTTCTAATCCTGTACCACCACCATCACGTATAAATGATCCAACCGTACTAGCGTCTATATTTCCAAAAATAGTAACACAAGCCACTACAACGATAGCAGTAAGGGCTGCAGGTATTTTTTTTGTGAGTTTTGGAAGCCCAAACATAATAGCCATTGTTAAAAATACAAGGCCTAGCATAACAAATAAATCAATACCAGTCATCCAAGTAGGAACACCGGTTGAGCTTTCTTTAAAAAAGCCCAATTGTGATAAAAAGATTACAATAGCCAAACCATTAACAAACCCCATCATTACTGGATGCGGGATTAATCGAACAAATTTCCCTAGCTTGAATACTCCTGCTAATATTTGTATACCGCCCATAATAAGAAGGGTGATAAAAAGCCATTGTAGTCCTAAGTTGTCAATAGGAGCAGCTAAGGAGTCACCTACTTCATTTCCTTTTTGTATTAAATGGACCATCACAATTGCTGTTGCTCCAGTTGCACCAGAAATCATTCCTGGGCGACCTCCAAAAAGTGCGGTAACAATACCCATCATAAAGGCTCCATACAGCCCGATTAATGGGTCTATACCTGCTACAAAGGCAAAAGCAACAGCTTCAGGAACTAAAGCTAGTGCTACGGTTAATCCCGAAAGAATATCATTCTTAGGGTTCTGTGTAAAATTCTTGATGGTTTTCTGTATCATTTTTCTTCGCTTAAAAAGGCGGCAAAGATACACGATTATTCGAGAGTTAGAAAGTAAATTAGGAAGTTCAGTTTTAAGAAATTATAAAATAGTAGGATAATAGAAAGTTGCTACATTGTTTTTATGAGATATAATTCCAAATATTTTTAAACTTTACCAACTCTGAATACGTGTGTTTTATAGGTTTATTCTCTTCTGAAGCTAAAGTAGGGTCGGTTTTGAGTGTTTGCATAGCATAACTTCGTGCTATTTTTAAAATGGCTGAATCTTTCACTATATCTGCAATGCGAAGGTTGAGCACCCCACTTTGTTGCGTTCCCATAATATCGCCAGGGCCTCTTAGCTTTAAATCTACTTCGCTTATTTCAAAACCATCATTAGTTTGAGTCATGGTCTGTAAACGCGTTTTGGCATCGCTACTCAGTTTATGGCTAGTCATTAAAATACAATAACTCTGTTCGGCACCACGACCTACACGGCCTCGTAACTGGTGTAATTGTGAAAGCCCAAACCGTTCTGCACTTTCAATAACCATTACCGAAGCATTAGGAACATTTACTCCCACTTCAATTACGGTGGTTGCCACCATTATTTGTGTTTCACCACGAACAAAACGATCCATTTCAAAATCTTTATCGGCTGGTTTCATTTGTCCATGGACAATAGATATTTGATAGTTAGGTTGTGGAAATTCTCGAACAATACTTTCGTATCCGTCCATTAAATCTTTATAGTCTAAAGCTTCACTTTCTTGAATTAAAGGATAGACAATATAAACCTGCCTGCCTTTTGAAATTTCATCTTTCAAAAAACGAAAAACTTTCAATCTATTAGCGTCAAAACGGTGGACGGTTTTTATACTTTTTCTACCTGGTGGAAGCTCATCAATTACACTAATATCGAGGTCGCCATAAACGCTCATGGCAAGGGTGCGTGGAATAGGGGTGGCGGTCATGACAAGCACGTGTGGCGGCAGCTCATTTTTATGCCATAATTTGCTTCGTTGGGCTACTCCAAAACGATGTTGTTCGTCAATTATAGCGAGCCCTAAATTATTGAATTGTACCTTATCTTCAAGCAGTGCATGAGTGCCAATTAGGATGTTTATTTCG
>NZ_CAXBCK010000038.1:0-37492 GCF_963974425.1 uncultured Marixanthomonas sp. | reverse complement strand
GACAATGTCTGTTAAGGCTTTTGTCCAATCGTCTACATCGGCTTCTCCTTCTGCGGGTGTTTGTTTTTGGTCTTCAAATACGTAGATTACTTCAGGGCTGTACATGACTATTTCACTTACCACTTTACCTTTAAACAGTGACTTCCATTCTATTGAGATATCGTTCTTCGGAAATTTTAAAAAAGGAACCTGCGTATCTGCAGTTACTTTATCTAGGTACATCCCGTCAATAACATACGCGCCACGGTACAAGGCAAGGTCAATATCGTCTACTTGACCGTAATAACCGGGAATATCTGCTAAAACATCGTTAATATAGTTTTTTATTAAAGTTGGCAGGTATATTCTAAAAGCAACCAATAGGATTATAATGATTATGGGGATGGTGTACCGTTTCTTTTTATAAGCGTGTCTTTTTTTCTTTTCAGTCATTTCTGAAGGTTTTGCACCAAATTTCAACGAAATAAGGCTGATTACCAGTTAATGAAGTCATAAAAAAATCCCGCACGTAGGCGGGATTTTAGTTTTATAGTTAGATTTTAATTGATTTATTATAAACTGCAATTGCCGTCTATGATGTCTTGTTGGGTGGGGTTGTAGGCATTGCCTAAACTATCGTAGTAATAGTTCGAATTTTTTATGAAAACATTTTGTAAAGAACAAAAGTCAGAAAGTTTTACATTGTAATAAATGTGTAGGCTTTCAAAATCGTGCAGGTTATTTAAACCGTTTAAACTTATTAGGTTATCGTTATATTTTATATCAAAAAAACCGCTTGCATTATTTAAATTGTTAAGACCCTGTAAATCAGTAAGTGAATTGTTGTGTTTAATAATGGTGCTTATACTCACCGAAGTTGTTTTTTCTAATCCGTGCAAACTTTGAAGCAAATCATTACCAGTAATAGTTAAGTTCTGTATAACGTCAATATTAGCCAAACCATGGATATTTTCTAGTGAGTTATTATAATATATACTTAGTTCGATGATGGAGGTGTTTAAATTTTGGAGACCATCTAAATTTTCTAATGCTTTATTGTGAGAAAAATTTATATACCCATATTCATCAGTAAAATTTGTTAGATTACTAAGGCCATCTATATTTTTGAGTGAATCACAATTACTTATGCTTAATCCATTTCCAACGGATGTTAGATTTTGTAGCCAATCAATATTTGATAATAATGGACATAAAGTTATGGAAAAGTTATACTCGATGTTAGTGACTTGACTTAATCCTGAGACATCGGTTAAAGTTTTATTATCAAAAAGAAATATTCCAGGAATTGACGTAATACTAGTAAATCCTTTTATCCTTTCTAAGGAAGGATTGTTAGAAATTGCAAGTTGCCCAAGAATGAAATTGATATTAAGTCCTTTTGTTGTTGTTAATAATGAATTATTTTTAATTTGAAAGCTATTGTTAATAATACGGATACTGTGAAGAGGAGTTAAGTTTATAATATCAGTAGTTTCTGTATCCTCAGGATGGCCAATGAGAAGCAGCCCATTAATTTGTGTGTAATTGTGGGCTCCAAATATGTTTACTTCTTCTTGTGTTTTTAAAATAACATCTCCCTCATAAATCTTTTCTTCATTCAAGTCAATTAAATTAATTTTAACCAAAACATTTTCTGAAACATCCCCATTTGCAACTTTCAACGTTCCAGTAATCGTTGGGTTTGTTTCAAAATCAAAAAGCGTTGCATCTGCCACTGTCAATTCGCCCGTAGCACTATCAATATAAAACGCATTTTCTGGGTTTTGTTCAGTTATGGAAAACGTAAGGCTCCCTGTATTGGTGCTGGCATCAACTTGACCGATGGTCTCTCCATTTTCGGGGTTTTCGTCAATAGAGATCGAGAAGTTCGATACGGTCACTTCAGTTTCAGTTTCAGTTTCTTCTTTTATGGGTTTATCATCGTCTTTAGAACATGAAGCGATGAAGAAAAGCGATACAATAAATACGAGTTTTAAAAATGAAGTTTTTGTCAATGGTTTCATAAGAATGGTTCTGATTAATATTAGAGACTACAGTTTCCGTCTATAATATCTTGTTTGCTGGGGTTGTAAGTGTTTTCTGCGACATTGTATGATCCTTGTAGGTTATCATTTATCAATAATGGTCGCAAGCCGCATAAATTTTCAAGGAGATTGTTTCCAGTAACTATTAAATCACCCTGTACTTCTTCTAAATTTGTAAGAAAATCTAAATTTAAGATATAGTTATTAGCTCTAATTTCAAGTTTTCCACCAATAAATTTTAGGTTGTTTAAATTTGGTTTTTCCAGTAGATCGTTATAAAATATGATGACATTATTCTCTACTGAAGTAAGCCCCGAAAGCCCTTTAATCTCTTTATACTGAAAGTATTCAATATCAAGAGAACCTTGCACTGTAGTAATATTATGCAAGCCCGTAAAGTTTGCTAATTGCTTATTACCAATTAAATTTAGATCACCATTAATGGTGGTTAATTGGTCAAGGGCTTCAATATTTATTAATAAATCGTTTGAGTTAATAAATAAATTACCTCCTACATGGTTTAAATTGTTTAGGCCATTTAAATTGGGAAGAAAGTAATTTCGTGATATATTTAAGTTGCCATCAATTTTGGTTAAGGTTTGTAACGAGCTCAAATCATGTATTTCATTATTTAAAACTAAGCCAATTTTTAGGTTACCAGTAATTTGTGTGTACTCGTTTGCAGCAAAAGCATCTACTTGCTCTTGAATGGCTAGCCAAACATCGCCTTCATACACTTTTTCTTCAAAAATGTCCTGTATATTTATTTCTACAGTAATATTTTGTGAAATTCCCTCATTTGCCACTGTTACCACCGCAGTGATAGTTTGGTTTGCTTCAAAATCAAAAAGCGTTTCATCTGCTACGGTCAACTCGCCGGACACTGCATTGACAGCTAAAGCACCAACCGGATTTTGTTGTTGTGTTACCGTAAAGGAAAGATTGCCATCATTAGTACTTGCTTCAATCTGGCCAATTACTTGTCCGTTTGTAGGATTTTCATCCATAGTTGTTGTAAAGTCACTAGCAGTAACGGTTATTTGAACTTTTTCTGAAGCCTCATCATCTGATGAACAAGAAACAATACTCATAAACGTAAAAAGAGATAGAAAATAAATTATTGGATTTGTGGTCAATGGCTTCATAAAAGTGCTTTGGTTTTTTGTGAAATATTAAAGGCTGCAATTGCCGTCTATGATGTCTTGTTGAGAAGGATTGTAAGCGTTTTCATAAATTTCAAGATAGCCAGAGATGTCATATCCAGTTACCAATGGTGTCAGCCCACAAAAATCAGTTAATGTAACATTATTAAAAATTCGTAGGTCTTCTCCAATATGTGATATATTTTGCAGGCCATCCAGATTTTCAATAGAATCGTTGTAACCAATCATTAAAGTTTCGGTAATAGCATTAAGGTTTACTAGTCCGCTGAGGTTTTTTAATGAACTATTATAGCTAATAAAAAAATTTCCGTTGATGATAGAAGCGTTTTTGAGAAAGTTAATATTGGTAAGAGCATCATTACGGTATATTGTTATTCCAACAATAGGTTGATTGGTTGGATTTAAATTATTAAATTCTAAGTTTTCGAGTTTTGAATTCAGCTGCAAACTTAATCTTCTAAAAGACTGCAATTTATTAAACCCATTAATAGCAGTTAGATTTTTATTGTTTTGAAAGGAAAAATGGTCATCTATAGTTTGTAGACTGTTGAAACCAGAAAAGGTTTCTATCCCATCATTGCCCATTACAGTCAATTTTTTAAGGGTTATTAAGCTATTAAAACCTTCGATTTTTGTAATTGATGGGCTGCCGATGATTTGCAAATCACCTTCTAAAGAAATAACGTTGTTAAACCCTTTAATTTGATTAAGTGAAGCGTTATCATAAAGAGAAAATGAATCAAGGGTAATGAGATTCTCAAACGGGCCGATAGTTTTTAGCGATTCGTTTTCGCTTATCGTAAAATAGTCACCAATGGTCTTAAGGTTCTGTAAGCCATCTAAATTATTCAATAGCTTATTAAACCTAATCGATAGAAAGCCATCAACTTCTAATAAGTCCAGTAGCGGATTGAGGGACGTGATATCGTTTTGATCATTGTCCAAGCCAATCGTCAGAGTTCCGGCAATGCGCGTGTATCCATTAGCTCCAAATATGTTTACTTCTTCTTGTGTTTTTAAAATAACATCTCCCTCATAAATCTTTTCTTCATTCAAGTCAATTAAATTAATTTTAACCAAAACATTTTCTGAAACATCCCCATTTGCAACTTTCAACGTTCCAGTAATCGTTGGGTTTGTTTCAAAATCAAAAAGCGTTGCATCTGCCACTGTCAATTCGCCCGAAGTTACATTGACCGCTAAAGCACCAGCAGGATTTTGTTGTTGTGTTAGGGTGAAGGAAAGTTCGCCCTCATTGGTACTCGCTTCAATCTGGCCAATAACTTGTCCGTTTGTAGGATTCTCATCCATTGTTGTTGTAAAATCACTAGCTGTAACGGTTATTTCAATGCTTTCTGTGGATTCATCATCTTTTGAGCAAGAAACGTTACTTATTACCGTAAAAAGAAATAGAAAATAAAATGCTGAATTTTTAGTCAATCGTTCCATAAAAATTGTTTTGGCTTTAATTTGAAATATTAAAGGCTGCAATTGCCGTCTATGATGTCTTGTTGAGTGGGGTTGAAAGTGTTTCTTGCAACATCGTAATCTCCTTGAAAGCTTCCTTCTGTAAATAATTTTTGTAAATCACAAAAGTCTGAAAGCGAACTATTGAATGTTATTGTTAAATCACTTGAAAGCCTTTTAAGATTACGAAGACCACTTAAATTTGTCAATAAATCATTGTCATCTATATTTAGTCGATTACCAATAAATTGTAATGAGCGTAGTCCTTCTAGGTTGTTTAATGATGGGTTACTCCATATTTCTAAACTTCCGCCAATTCTTTGAATGTTTTTCAACCCTTGCAAATTGGTCAATGAGTTATTGTTGCTTACTGATAAAGAGTTGCTTAATGAGTTAATATTCTCCAAGGCGTTTATGTTTGTAAGAAGCGGATTCCTATAGATGGATAACTCTCGAAGTGTTTGAACGTTTGATAAAGCATCGATGTTTGTTAATGAAATATTATTTCTAAGCTGTATTCCATATATAGAATTGATGTTATTCAATCCCTCTAAATTCAGTAGAGAGTCATTTGATTCGATAACGAGAAAACCATTAATAAAAGTTACGTTTTGAAGTCCCTCTATATTCTGTAATAAATCGTTATCTCCTATATCTAACCTACCGTTTATTTGTGTTAACCCTTGTAGGGCATCTATGTTATGTAATTTGGAATTACTCTTGAATTCAATGTCTTTTCCTACAGCGGAAAGGTTAGATATGCCATCAATATTTTCTAATTCATCATTGCTCGAAACGATAAAGTCTATGCTTATAGAATTTAGGTTGGATAAGCCATCCAGATTTTTTAATGATCTATTGCCTGTAATATTGAAGTTGGAGACTATCTGCGTGACATTATTGAGTCCGTTAATATTTTCTAAGGCAATGTTGCTCCATATTAAAAACTCATTTAAAATAATTGTGAGCCCTTCCAAACCATCTATATTGGTTAAGGCTTGATTAGCCCATATTATTATTTGTCCACCAATGGACGTTATATTTTGGAACCCATTAAGAGTCTCTAGTAATTCTGTAAAAGCAACTATTAAATTACCATCTATCTTACGTATTGATTGCAAAGGTTCCAAATTTGTTATTTGGCTGTAGGATCCAAATAAGTCACCAACATTTATACTACCAGCGATATGGGTATATTCATGAGCTCCAAAAGCATCTACTTCTTCTTGGGTAAAGAAGATGACATTACCTTCAAAAACTTTATCTTCAAATACGTCACTTATGTTTATTTCCACCGCGGCATTTTTGGAGATATCGCCATTTGTCACTTTAACGGTTCCAGTTATTTTTGGGTTGGTTTCAAAATCGAAAAGCGTGCTATCGGTTACGATTAATTCTCCCGTAGCACTGTCAATATAAAAAGCATTTTCTGGGTTTTGCTCAGTTATGGAAAACGTGATACTGCCTGTATTGGTACTGGCAATTACCTGACCTATAACTTCACCGTCCTCAAGATTTTCATCGATAGTGGTTTTAAAGTCGGAAACAGTTACTGTTACTTCAGTATTGTTGAACTCCTCTTTTGCAGGGGTATCGTCGTCTTTAGTACAAGAGAAGATAGAAAATAACGAAACAATAAATAGTAATTTTGAAAATGAAGTTTTGTAGAATGAATACATAAAGTAATTTTAGATTTATTGTGAAATATTAGAGACTACAATTTCCTTCTATAATGTCTTGTTTGCTGGGGTTGTAGGGGTTGTCTGCAACGGTGTAAGTTCCGTTTAGGTTGTTTGCTGCTAACAGTGGCTGCAAACCACATAAATTTTCAAGACGATTATTTCCGGTAATAATCAAATCACCATCTACTTCTTCTAAATTTGTAAGAAAGTCTAAATTGAAGATATAGTAATTTGTTCTAATCTCAAGCTTTCCCCCAATAGATTTTATATTGTTTAAATTAGGTTTTTCAAGGGAATTATTGAAGTATAAGATTAAATCTTCTTCTACTGCAGTAATTCTTGAAAGTCCTTTGATTTCGCTATATCGATAATATAAAATACTTAGCGATCCTTTAACTGTGGTTATATTATGCAACCCAGTAAAATCTGCCAATAAAAAGTTATATGACATCTCTAGATTGCCTTGAATATCAGTCAATTGACTAAGTGATTTGATGTCTACTAATAGATTGTTATTCCGAATTAATAAGTTACCACCAATATAATTTAAGTTTTCAAGCCCATTTAAGTTACGTAGTAAATCATTAGCAAAAATATTTAAACCAACATCAATTTTGGTTAATGATTGTAACGGGCTCAAGTCGTATATATCATTGTTTTCTGAATAGTCTCCGATATTTAAGGAGCCAGTAATTTGAGTATATTCTTGTTGTGCAAAAGCTTCTACATCTTTTTGCGTTACTAACAAAAGATCACCTTCATATATTTTTTCTTCAAAAATGTCTTGTACATTTATTTCTAAAATAACATTTTGTGAAATTCCCTCATTTGCTACTGTTACTACCGCAGTGATACTTGGGTTTATTTCAAAATCAAAAAGCGTTTCATCTGCTACGGTCAATTCGCCAGAAGTTGCATCGACCGCTAAGGCACCAACTGGATTTTGCTGTTGTGTTATCGTAAAGGAAAGGTCGCCTTCATTGGTACTTGCTTCAATTTGGCCAATAACTTGTCCGCTCCTAGGATTTTCATCCATTGGTGTTGTAAAGTCACTAGCTGTAACCGTTACTTGAATACTTTCTAGGGATTCATCATCTGAGGAACAAGAAACGGTATTTATAATTGTAAAAAGAGATATAAAATAAATTATTGAATTTTTTGTAAATAATTTCATAAGTAATATTTCGTTTTTAGCATAGAAATTAAAGGCTGCAATTACCGTCTATAATGTCTTGTTCTGTAGGGTTATAAGTATTATTGTAAACATAATATCCCGCTTGAAATTTTCCTTCTTTTAATAGTTTTTGCAAACCACATAAGTTTGACAACGAATCGTTGAAATACACTTTTAATTCCCATCCGAGTGTGTTAAGATTACTAAGACCATTTAAATTTGTCAATACTTCATTTGTACTAATAATTAAAGTGCCACCAATAGATTGTAATGAACGTAGTCCTTCTAAATCATTTAACAAGTCATTTTGGCTAATGATTAAATCTCCACTAATTATCTGTAGGTTTTTCAAGCCTTCCAAATTATTTAATAAATCATTGTTAGCTATACGTATGATAGAACTTGAAGTTATTTTTTCCAGTCCATTAATATTTGAGAGAAGTGGGTTGTTGCTTATAGATAATGACTGTAGCGTTTTTAAATTTGATAGTGCATTGATATTTTGTAACGAGCTGTTGCCATAAAACCTCAATATCTTTAAAAAGGTAATGTTGTTCAAGCCTTCTAAATTTATTAAAGAATTATTTTCTTCAATAAAAAGGTGGCTCTCAATGAACGTTACATTTTGAAATCCTTCAATGTTTAATAATGAATTGTTATCTCGAAGTATTAATCTGCCGTTTATCTGTGTTAAACCTTCTAATGCATCAATGTTTTTAAGATTATCATTTCGGTATATTTCTATGTCATTACCTACAAAAGTTAAATTTGACAGACCATCCATATTCTCCAATATTTTATTGAATTGAACCAGTAAAGAGCCATCAACTTTTATAAGATCTAATAATGGGTGGAGCAAAATGATATTGTTTGTACTATTTTCCAGACCAAGAGTTAGCGTTCCAGTAATACGTGTGTATCCATTGGCTCCAAAGGTGTCCACTTCTTTCTGGGTGTTTAGAATCACATCACCTTCATACACTTTTTCTTCAAAAACGTCCTGTAGATTTAATTCTACTGCAATGTTTTGAAAAATCCCCCCATTGGCCACTGTTACCACAGCAGTAATAATCGAGTTGGTTTCAAAATCAAAAAGCGTTTCATCTGCTACGGTCAATTCGCCAGAAGTTGCATTGACCGCTAAGGCACCAGCCGGATTTTGTTGTTGTGATAAGGTGAAAGAAAGGTCGCCTTCATTAGTATTAGCTTCAATTTGGCCAATAACTTGTCCGTTCGTAGGATTTTCATCCATTGTTGTTGTAAAGTCGGAAGCTGTTACTGTTATTTGAATGGGTTCTGGATTGTTATCGTCCGAGGAACAGGAAATTGTGCAGATTAATAGTACCTGAAGAAAAAAGAGTCGGTGTAGTAATAATTTCATAAAATAATGTTAAAAATAAAATTCAAATATAAAAAAAATCCTGTTGTAGAGTTACCAACAGGATTTTATTATTAAAAAATAGTGTTTTGCTAATAATACGTATACCGTCTTACTTCAGCAATGTATTTTGCTAACCTAATTACTTGATGGCTATAACCATATTCATTATCATACCAAACGTACAATACGGCGTTCTTACCATCTTCAGTTACAATAGTTGCATTGCTGTCATAAATTGAAGGGGCAGAAGAACCAACAATATCACTTGATACAAGTTCGTTGCTTAATGAGTATTTAATTTGCTCTACTAAGTCACCTTCTAATGCATATTTCTTCATAATAGAATTAATACCATCAACGGATGTTTTCGCTTCTAACTCTAAATTTAAAATTGCTAACGATCCATTAGGAACTGGAACACGAATTGCGTTTGAAGTTAATTTTCCTTCAAAAGAAGGCAATGCTTTTGAAACTGCTTTTCCAGCGCCCGTTTCAGTAATTACCATATTCAAGGCAGCAGCGCGACCTCTTCGGTATTTCTTGTGCATATTATCAACCAAGTTCTGGTCATTAGTATATGCGTGAATGGTTTCTAAATGTCCATGAACCACGCCTAATGAATCTTCAACAGCTTTTAAAACAGGTGTGATTGCATTTGTAGTACATGAAGCAGCAGAGAAAATATCTACTTTTTCAGGATCATGCTCCGTATGGTTTACACCGTGAACAATATTAGGGACTCCTTTACCTGGCGCTGTTAATAATACCTTTGCAGCTCCTTTTGCTTTTAAGTGTCTAGATAAGGCTTCGTGGTCTCTAAATGCTCCTGTATTATCAATAATTAAAGCATTTTCAATACCATATTCTGTGTAATCAATATCTTCTGGTGCATTTGCCGAAATGATATGAACCGTCGTCCCATTAATTACCAAGGCTTTGTTTTCTATATCTACACGAACTGTCCCTGGGAAATCTCCGTGAACAGAATCGTTTTGCAATAAAGAAGCTCTTTTTTCAAGAATGGTTTGGTCTACATTTCCACGAACTACAATAGCACGTAGGCGTAACTGGTTTCCTTGACCGGTACGTGTCATCAACTCTCGAGCTAATAAACGACCAATACGACCAAAACCGTACAACACAACATCTTTAGGAGAGATGTCTTCTTTTTCCTTTGCGTTTTTAAGTTTATCACTTACAAAAGCAATAGCATTTTCATACTGGTTGTCTTCAAGGTGATATTCGTATGTAAGTTTTCCTATATCTAATTTTGCTGGTGGTACGTCAAGGGTTTTAATTGCTTGAGCTATTTCAACAGAATCAAAAATTGAAATTGGTTTTTGTACAAATTCGCCCGCATATTCGTGAAGGTTTAATATTTCACTTACGTTACGGTCTATTAATTGGTTGCGAAAAAGAACCAACTCAATAGATTTGTCGTACCAAAGGTCACTAATAATCTTAATAAATTCTACGGAAGCCTTACGGCGGTCGGTTTGAAAAGAAAGCTCTTTTTCATAAACTTCATCAAAGCTCATGGTTGTGTTGTTTAAGGGTTTAAAAATCGCTGCAAAAATAGGTATTTTCTTCGGTTTGGGGAAGTTAATATTAATCTAAAACAAACACCCCTTGGATAACCGTGGTTTTACAAGGGGTGCTTCTTTAAAAATCACAAATGTACTATCTAAAGATAAATGAGTTTAATTCGCCTCGCTGATTTACAAACGTCATCTTAATAGGTGCATTAAAATCACGATTGTTCATTATGCGTTTCGCATCGTCTATATCCTCTATTACTTCGTCATTTATTTTAGTAATAACAATTCCCTCTAGATTATAGCGAGCCATATCTTTACTTAATGCTTTTGAAACAATAACCCCATTATCAACACCTCGTTGTTTTAAAAGGGCTGAATTAGCATTTCTCACTTCTAACCCAAGGTTTTCTATTTCAAAAGTTTCTAATTTTACCAATGTAACAGGAATGTGCTTTTCTTTACCGTTACGTAATATCAAAACATCAACCACATCATTTGGACGTTTAGAACCTAAATATCCAGAAAGATCGGAGAATTTACTCACCGAAAGTCCGTCCATCTTTTTAATAACGTCACCTTGCTTTAGTCCGCTTTTATCGGCACCACTTCCTGTTTCTACACTTGCTACATATACGCCTTGTGTTTCATTTATACCTAGCTCGTCAGCAACATTTGTGTTTAAGGTTCCGCCACGAATGCCTAAAATAGCACGTTGTACATTACCAAACTCCATAATATCCTCAATTACTTTTCGGGCATTATTGGACGGCACTGCAAAAGAATACCCAACATACGATCCAGTTTCTGAAGTTATGGCGGTATTAATACCAATTAATTCGCCTCGAACATTCACTAAGGCTCCACCGCTATTGCCGCGATTTACGGCAGCATCGGTCTGGATAAAGGACTGCGGATTGCTATCAAACTGGTTAAGATCTCGGGCTTTGGCACTGATAATTCCAGCAGTTACGGTAGAATTTAAATTAAACGGATTCCCCACGGCCAGTACCCATTCTCCTAATTTTACATTGTTTGAATCTCCAAAAGGAATGAAAGGTAAATCTTCATCGGCGACAACCTTAATTAAAGCGATATCGGTTTTAGGATCGGTGCCTATTAATTTAGCTTTATAAATTTTGTTGTTATTTAAAGTTACTTCCAGTTCAGAAGCATTTGCAATAACATGGTTATTTGTCACAATATAACCATCGGGCGAGATTATTACACCACTTCCGGCACCTACAATTTCTCGAGGTTGACCACCACCATTAAAGTATTCCATCATATTGGTGGGTTGTTTACTGATTGTTGTGTTTTTCACGTGAACAACCGCATGTACCGTTTTTTCAGCAGCTTCGGTAAAATCTGCATTGGTACTGCTAACAGGTGTGTTTGAAAAGTTTGTAGGGATAAAGTTATTGGGACTTTCGTGTGAAGTGGTCACGGTAATTTCTTGGTTAGGTTCAACGAAGTATTTGTAGCCACCTAACGTAACAGCGCCGGCAAACAGCGCAACAGCTACTAATCTAATTGTCTGTTTCATTTTAAACTATTTTTTATTATTAACTAACATGATTAAAGACGATTATATTTTTCTGAAATTTCAGTTTTAACGTGTATTTAACAAGAATTAACTATACTATAGCGAAAAAGCTTTTAGTACCTTTGTCGCCATGAAATTTCAGTTTTTTAAATATCAAGGAACCGGTAACGATTTTGTCTTGATTGATAACCGTCAATCTATTTTATCCAAAAATGATACCAAACTGATTGCTAGACTTTGTGACCGAAAATTTGGCATCGGAGCTGATGGATTAATCCTCTTGGAAAACCATCCTACAGCAGATTTTAAAATGGTGTATTTTAATGCCGATGGAAATGAAAGTTCTATGTGCGGCAATGGAGGAAGATGTATTGTTCATTTTGCAAAAAGTCTTGGTATTGTTGAAAATACAACCAAATTTAAAGCCATAGACGGAATGCACACCGCCAGCATTGAAAACAATACCGTTTCGTTGAAAATGAACGATGTTTCAGAAATTGAAATGAATGACAATTATCTTTTTCTGAATACAGGTTCACCTCACCACGTTGAATTGGTTGACAGTATTTCAACTTTTGATGTATTTTCAGAAGGAAGAAAACTTCGGAATGAAACATACGGAAAAGAAGGAGCTAATATAAATTTTGTAGAACAACTTTCAGAAAACACTTTTTCCGTTAGAACATATGAACGGGGCGTGGAAGACGAAACACTGTCTTGTGGCACAGGTGTTACAGCCGTTGCTATTGCAATGCATAAAAAAGGATTGACAAAAACTAATAATATACAGTTAGTAACCCCAGGAGGAAAACTTACAGTAACGTTTGAAAATAATAAAGATGGATATACCAATGTCCATTTACAAGGTCCTGCCACGATGGTTTTTAAAGGAGAATGGGAATGACAACATTAAAAGGAGAAAAAATATACCTTCGAGCTCTTGAAAGTTCAGACTTAGACTTTCTCTATCTTTTGGAGAATGACGAAAATGGCTGGGAGGTAAGTAATACTACAACACCTTATTCTAAACATATTTTAGAGCAGTATTTAGACAATGCACATCGGGATATTTACGATGTAAAACAACTGCGATTAGTTATCTGTACTATTGAAAGAGAAGAAGCAATTGGCTTTGTAGATCTATTCGATTTTGACCCTAAACACAGTAGGGCAGGGGTTGGTATTATTATCTTTTCAGAAGAAAATAAAGGCAAAGGCTACGCTTTTGAAGCCTTACAATTAATTAACCAATATGCAGTAAAACACTTGAACATTCACCAGTTGTATGCTAATATTACCGAAGACAATACACAAAGTATAAAACTTTTCGAAAAAGCTGGTTATGCCGAAAGTGGTATAAAAAAAGATTGGATCAAGTCTGGAAAAAACTATAAAAATGAACTATTTTATCAATTAATTCACGATGTACATTAAAAAAATATTACTGGCCGTTGTTCTTTTGGGCTTAGTTGCTATGGGCGGATTTTCGTGGTATGTTTACAGCACGGTATTTTCTCCAAATACGGCGTTTAACAATGAACAAGCTCATATCTACATTCCTACCGATGCTACCTATCAAGATGTGGTTTTGGAGTTGGAGCCCCTATTAAATGATATGGACGACTTTACTGCTGTTGCACAAAAAAAAGGATATGCAAGTAATATAAAGGCCGGTCATTTCATTATTAAAAAGGGGATGAATAATAATGACATTATTAATACCATTCGCAGTAAAAATATTCCAATAGAAGTAAAATTTAATAATCAAGAACGGTTGGAAGATTTGGCTGGAAACATCGCTAGACAAATTGAAGCCGATAGCATTTCATTGTTACATGCCATGCAAGATTCGGTTTTTTTAAAAGAAGCTGAACAAACCGACGAAACAGCCTTGGCTTTATACATACCAAATACTTATGAATTTTACTGGAACAGCAGTGCAGAAACCTTTCGCGATAGAATGAAAACAGAATACAACCGCTTTTGGAACGAAAGTCGCACCCAAAAAGCAAATAAATTAAATTTAACCCCCGCTCAAGTTATGTCTTTGGCAGCCATTGTGCAAAAAGAAACAGCTAAAGTGGAAGAACGACCACGTGTTGCTGGTGTTTATGTAAATAGACTAGAACGTGGCATGCCTTTGCAAGCAGACCCAACCGTAATTTATGCTAAAAAACGAGCTGAAAACGATTTTGATCAAATTATAAAACGGGTTTTATATAAAGACTTAGAGTTAGATTCCCCCTATAATACCTATAAATATACTGGCGTCCCTCCAGGGCCTATTGCAATGCCCGATATTTCTTCTATCGACGCCGTGCTAAATTATGAAAAGCATGACTACTATTATTTTGTAGCCAATACAAAGCGTTTTGGCTACCACAAATTTGCAAAAACTTTAGCACAACACAACCGAAATAAAGCTGAATACGTTCGTTGGATTTCTCAGCAAGGGGTAAACAGATAATATTTTTTAAATGTATTCAAGATCCAGTTTTGTTTTTCAGAACTGGATTTTTTTGTTAAACCTTTTTAAAACAACTGGTTAAACAATGTTAATTCACCAGTCACCTCTACAAATAACTTTATATTAATAATTGTTGAATATTGATTCAACAAGCAAGAAAAAAAATAAACGCTCTTTGATATACAGATTTCATAGAATTTATGGCTGGCACACTTTTTGTAAAATAGGTGCCTGAACTTAAGGCTATTACGTTTACACACGAAGTGTAAGCGCAATAATTATAATTTTTAAAACTAAGTAAAACATGAGAAAACGTTTTATGAAATTGTCTGTGCTACTGCTTGTAACAATATTTTGTGTTACAGGGTTTTCTTCGAAGGAAGAAATGAAATACAGTAGTTCTATATTTACTACAGACGTCATTGGAGCATCATCTTATGTTCCTTTTGACTTTGAAGTAAATGTGAATCCCCAGCAGAATATTCCCTTTGTTGGGAAGTCGTACCTTGGTTTTTGTGAAGACCTCGGCTTTAGTGAAAGCAGTGGTAATTACAAGGCTGTAAATAGGTTAGGTTATATGGGAAAATACCAGTTTGGTTGGTCTGCCCTTAATTGGGTAGGTATTCATAGTAAACGAAAGTTTTTAAATTCACCATTGTTACAGGAAAAAGCGTTTGAAGCGTTGATTTCTAAAAACAAATGGGTACTTAAAGATTATATTACTGAATATGACGGCCAAATAATAGATGGTATTAAAGTAACCGAATCTGGCTTAGTTGCAGCAGCCCATTTGGGAGGAGCAGGAAATGTAATGAAGTTTCTCGATACCGATGGGAAAGTGGTTTTTAAAGATGCCAACAACATTCCCATAACAAAATACATGCAAACATTTGCAGCGTATGATGTATCGTCAATCCTTCCGGATAACAACGCCACGGCGACATTATAATTATTGAAAAAACCAGGTAGACAAGCCTGGTTTTTTCATTTAACAAACTTTAACAGTTTAATTATCAGATTAATAAAAAAGGTGTATATTTGCGCGCTGAAAATAAGAGTGTGAAATTTCTCACTCGAACTTTTATAAAATGAAAAAAAACATAGCAGGATTATTAACCGTACTTATTGTAACAGCATTATTTTTTAGTGGATTTACCACAAAAAATAATGTGGATCTTTCCCACTACATTTTAGATGATGAAGTGATGGATTACAACGTTCCTAATAAAGAGGAAATGATTACCTACACCAAACCTGTCCCTGCCCCAAACTATTCCTTATTCTTAGGAAAATCGTATGTGGGTTTTAAAGAGGCTTTGGGTTTTAAAGAATCGCGTGGTAATTATACCACGATTAATCAATTTGGATATCTGGGCAAGTATCAATTTGCATCTGCAACATTGAGGATGATTGGTGTTTATAACCCAGATTCTTTTATAAACGATTCTCGTTTGCAAGAAGAAGCTTTTACTGCTTATACAGCAAGAAACAAATGGATTTTGCGCAGAGACATCAAACGTTTTTCTGGAAAATACGTTAACGGGGTTAAGGTGACTGAATCTGGTATCTTGGCAGCAGCACATTTAGCTGGTGCTGGAAATGTAAAAAAATATTTACGAAGCGGCGGAACTATAGGGTTTAGTGATGCTTTTGGAACTTCTATAGGGTATTACCTTAAAAAGTTCAGTGGGTACGACACTTCATTCATACTTCCTAATAGAAAAGCTAAAGTGCTTTAAACACACTTTTTACTTTTGAATAATAAACAAAGTGGGTCTTTTATTAAGATCCACTTTTTTATTTTTCCAGTTTTCGGTGGTGTCCGTTTTAATAAATTCTGAAGGAAGCGTAATATCGCAAGCCACACATATTTTGGTTTGTGGGTGCAACGCAGTAGTTAAACTTTCTAGCATCTGGTTATTCCTGTATGGCGTTTCAATGAACAATTGAGATTGTTCGTATTCCAATGAAAGCTTTTCTAGGCGTTTTATTGCAGTTTTTCGTTCTTTCTTATCAATAGGAAGATAACCATTGAAGGCAAAATTTTGTCCATTAAAACCACTAGCCATCATCGCCATTAAAATAGAAGAAGGGCCTACCAACGGAATCACTTTTATACCTTGTAAATGAGCTTGCTCCACCACACCAGCTCCAGGGTCTGCAATACCTGGACAGCCCGCATCGCTAATAACTCCTACATCAAAACCTTCTAGGCAAGCGGATAGCATTTGAGGTATTTCACTCGCATCTGTAAATTTATTTATGAGTTGAAATTTTAAATCTGGTTGCGATTTTCGAGGAACGATACTTTTTATAAAACGTCTTGCATTTTTTTCATGCTCAACAATAAAATGATCAATGTGTTCAACTGCTTTTTTTACCAATAATGGTAATACTTCTAAAGGTGGAGTATCGCCAAGCGTACAGGGTATTAAATATAGGTTTCCTTTTTGGGGTTGCATAAGCTTTTTATTGTATCACTAGTTTTTTTATAATTTCATTTCCGTTTTCTGAAATAGCATTCACAAAATACATACCGTCACTAAAATTGGAAACAGAAATAGTTTTGGTTTCTGTTGGTTTATTCTTTTCAGAATAAATAATACTTCCTTTTACATCGGTAATGGTTATTTCAGAAATTAAAATATTGCTTGCTTTTAATGTCACTATATTCGATGCTGGGTTGGGTAGTAAGAAAATATCTGAAACTTCATCAACATTTGAATTAGAAAGAATTTCTCCACCTTCAATTTTATAGATATCACCTCCTAAAGCAATGGCGTACAATTCACCATTTACATCTTCTCCAAAAGAAACCCAGTTTTTTTGAATATCCAACTGCTCTACAATGGTTCCAGATTGATCGAGTGTGCTGATGGTACCGTTACAATAATCTGCAAATATATAAACTCCTTGAATGTCGGCATATACATTGCCTCGATACACATAGCCTCCTGTTATGGAACAGTTTCCACTTCCAGATCCAGAAGAATATTCAGCTATTGGAAATGTAAGTTCGCTTTGTGGTGGGCAATTAGAGGTATTAAAAGGGGCTGAACCTTCATAACAGCGCCAGCCGTAATTTAAACCAGCATCTGTAGCAGAAGCTCTGTCAATCTCTTCCACTTCATTTTGACCCACATCTCCAATCCAAATATCACCATTTGAGGAATCAAATGAAAATTTCCACGGGTTTCTAAGTCCGTATGCCCATATTTCATCTCTAGCATCTGGATTTCCAATAAAAGGGTTGTCTGAAGGAATCGAATAGTTTTCTGTCCCATCTGGATTATCTATATCGAGACGAAGCATTTTGCCTAATAGTAAAGTGAGGTTTTGCGCATTGTTGCTCGTATCGCCGCTACCGCCACCATCACCTGAAGAAATATACAAATATTCATCGGGCCCGAACGCTAAACAGCCGCCATTGTGGTTACCATTGGGTTGATTGTAATCTATAATTGGTAGCTCTGAGTTTTCATCTGCTACATCAGCATTAGAGGTGCTAACTGTAAACCTAGAAACTTGAGTATTTCCATTGGTATCAGTATAATTCACAAAAAAATAACCATTATTTTGATAATTGGGGTGAAAGGCAAGACCTAAAAGACCACGTTCACCACAACAAGAAACTTGACCAGAAATATCTAAAAAGGGTGTTGAATTGATTGTTCCGTCAGGGTTTAAAATTTTAATAACTCCATTTTGCTCTACCACAAATAGACGGTCGTCACCTGCATGCTGTAGGTTTACAGGACTGTTAAAACCATCCTTAAACAGTTCGATGGTGACTTCTTGGGCGGTAACTTCTGCAATAAATAGAAGTGCGAGGAGGTAAGGGAAAATTTTTTTCATGGTGTTCATTTTCTACTAAAATAACGAAAACCATTTAATAAATACTCTTAAATACGATTTGCTATTTTTTCACAAGCTTGATCGATCATATCATATACGTTGTCAAAACCACTGTTTCCGCCATAGTATGGGTCAGGAACATCTACATTTTCACCAGGAAAAATTTCATCTAGTATTAATTGTACTTTCTGTTTATCTTCTTCTGTTTTAGCAAGCTTCAAAACATTTTCTTTATTAGAATTGTCCATCACAAAAATATAATCAAACTCGTTAAAATCTTCTGCTTTAAACTGCCTTCCTTGCTGATCGGTAATGTCCAAATTATTTTTTTTGGCAACGGCAATGCTTCTTGGGTCAGGTTGTTCGCCTACATGCCAATGTCCGGTTCCGGCAGAGGTTACATAAATATTGGAGGTGTCTATTTTAGATTTCAAAAGGCCTTCTGCCAAAGGGGAGCGGCAAATATTCCCTAAACAGACCATGATTACTTTTGTTTTCATTTTTTTCAGAAATTATTCAGTTTACATTCACTTAGTAACGAAAATAAGTGATTGGTTTTTGAAAGTAGGTTAGGGGGATGTTAAAAATCCAGCTATTAGGCTGGATTGATACGATTATAAAGTTAATTTTTTATTGAGATCTTCTACATACTTCCGAAACTGTTTATCAGTGCTCGAAAGATTATTAACTGTTTTACAAGCATGTAATACCGTTGCGTGATCGCGTTGTCCTATTTGTGACCCTATGGAAGCCAAAGAAGCTTTGGTGAGTTTTTTAGCGAAAAACATAGCCAATTGACGGGCTTGCACAATATGACGTTTTCGAGTTTTGCTTTGTAGCGTATCCACATCCATCTGGAAATAGTCGCTTACAATCTTTTGAATATAATCAATAGAAACTTCTCGTTTGGTATGCTTCACATAGTTATCAACAATCTTTTTGGCAAGATCGATGGTAATATCTTTTTTGTTGAAAGACGAGTGCGCAATCAACGAAATAATGGCACCTTCCAATTCGCGAATGTTGGTTTTGATGTTGTTTGCCAAAAATTCGATAATATCTTCAGGCATTTCCACGCCATCGCGATATAATTTATTTTTGATAATTGCCACACGAGTATCGTAATCGGGATGATTTAATTCTGCCGATAATCCCCATTTAAAACGAGAGAGCAAACGTTGCTCAATATCCATCATATCAACGGGAGCTTTGTCACTCGTTAAAATAACCTGTTTTCCGTTTTGGTGTAAATGGTTAAATATATGGAAGAACACATCCTGAGTTCCAGCTTTACCAGATAACAATTGAATATCATCCACAATCAATACATCAATTATTTGATAGAAATGGATAAAATCGTTTCGGTTGTTCTTTTTTACAGACTCTATATATTGTTGCGTAAATTTTTCCGCTGAAATATAAAGTACTGTTTTTTCAGGGTACTTATCTTTAATTTCAACTCCAATAGCGTGTGCAAGGTGTGTTTTTCCTAAACCGACACCGCCAAAAATTAATAATGGGTTAAACGAAGTTCCACCAGGTTTGTTAGCTACAGCCATTCCAGCCGAGCGGGCCAAACGGTTACTTTCTCCTTCTAGAAAATTATCAAAATTATACGAAGGGTTCAGTTGTGACTCAATCTTTACATTTCGAATCCCTGGAATGATAAATGGATTTTTTAGTTCCGGGCTTTTGTTCTTTACTGGAACATCAATTTCCTGCGATTGTAAATGACTTCGGTTAGAGCTAGGTATTTTTTCGGTAAAAGGTTGTTTGTTACCGTAGGTGTTTTCCATTCTAATAACATATACTAGTTTGGCATCTTTACCTAGTTCTTTAGTAAGAGCAACTTTCAATAATTTTACGTAATGCTCTTCCAGCCATTCGTAAAAAAATTTACTGGGCACTTGAATGCTCAGTGAATTATCTGTGAGTTTCACTGCATTTATGGGTTCGAACCACGTTTTATAAGCCTGAGAAGTAATGTTATCTTCAATGAAGGACAAACAATTGTTCCAAACCGATTTTGCAGTTTTGCTCATAGTTACTGTTGAAGTAATTAGTTTATTTAATTTAGATTTGGCTAAGAAGTAAAAAACAAGAGTATGTTTTTTTCAGTATCTTAACGGTACAAATATGTGAACAAAAAAATGAATAAAAAAATACAAAGGCTATTGAATTATTAGTTTTTTTTGTGCATACTCTAATACTGATAAAACTACAAAAAAAGATTGGCACCTAAGGCATAAAACTATGAAAAAATCCTTTACAAAAATACGCGTGCGATATGGCGAAACAGACCAAATGGGCGTGGTATATTACGGCAACTATGCACAATACCTAGAACAAGGACGAACAGAATGGCTTCGTGAACTAGGCTTTTCCTATAAATGGATGGAAGAACATGATATACAACTTCCTGTTGTTAATTTGAATGTGGATTATAAACGTCCGGCTCGGTATGATGATCTGTTAACAATTACAACAATCTTAAAAAAAATACCAACAGTTAAAATAGAATTTCAGTATGAAATACATAATGAAGCTAATGAACTTTTAGTGACTGCGACTACGACTTTAGTTTTTATAGACACTCAAACCAATAAGCTAAGAAAAGCTCCAGATTATTTGTTGAAAAGACTTAAAAAGGAAGACTAATCTTCTAATTTCTTGATGGTGATTTTATACGTGTTTTCAAATAATTCGAAAATACGAGCTGCTTCTTTTTGACGAACCGATATTTCTATCTCACAAGCTAATTCCATTTTTTGATTGATGATGTTCAAGTCTTCATCTTTTATAATGCGCATAACGGTATTCATTTCGGGATATTCAAACTTTAGTAAAAAGGTTTCATCAATCGTTCTTTTTACAATGTTTGAATTTTCCAAAGCCATCTGCGCCCCTGTTTTGTAGGCTTGAATTAAACCGCCGACACCTAATTTGGTTCCACCGAAATAACGTACTACCACAACTAGAGTGTTTGTTACATTGAATGATTGTAGCTGTCCGTAAATAGGCATTCCGGCAGAGTTTGAAGGTTCACCATCATCGTTCGCTCGATAAGCGTCATATTCTTTGCCTAGTTGCCAAGCGTAGCACCAGTGGCGTGCTTTGTGATGCTTGTTTTTTAGTTCTTCTATGTGTTCTTCAATTTGCGTTTCATTTTTAACAGGAAAGGCATAGCCAAAAAATTTACTACCTCGGTCTTTAAATAAGACTTCTTTTGAAGGTTTTGTAATGGTTTTATATGTGTCTTTTTCTGAAGAAATAGTCGAGTGTTTTAAATGTAAATTATAATGTGTTGATTACGGTATACTTTACCATTTTGCCAAAGCTACCAAAAAGATACTGATCACGGCAAGGATAATTCCAATCCAGTTTTTCCGAAGTAATTTTTCTTTAAAAAAGGTAATTCCCAACAGAGTCGAAAGCATGACAATAGCTACATTGTTAACCGTAAATACCCCCGAGCTTTCTAATATATCACTGCGTAAGGCTTGTATGATATAGTAGATTGAAAAATAGTTGGCAAACCCTAAAGCGATACCGCCAATAATCGTTTTAAACTGAAATTGAAACGTGCCTTTAATTGCCTGAAAAATCAAAATAAAAATTCCGATACACGCAGCTGCTGAAAAAATAATAGCTGAAAATAGCGCGACTTCATCTTCAGCCACCATCGTATCTTCCAGATACTTTATACTCGTATCGATAAAACCACTACCTAAAAAAACCAATAACGGATAAATTAAATTTTTCTTTTCTATAGCAATGCCATCTTTCGTTTTTATAGAAGCTAAATACACGGCGATCAATGCCAAAATAATTCCTAAAATCTTTAAAACACCAAGGCTTTCCTTATAGTAAACTAATCCAAAAACGATAGGAATAACCACACTCATTTTTGTAGCTACTGAAACTACTGATAACCCACTCTTTTGGGTTGTAATGGCCATTAAATTGAAAATAATGATAAACAAAGCACCAAGTCCTAAGGTGTAGTAAAACCAAGGTTGTTCAGGTACGTGTGCCAATGTAAGGTTCCCTTTATAAAAAAACATGCCGCACGAAAAGGCAACAAAATAATTTACCACAATAGCATGCAGTGTATTGATTTTAAACCGATCAAAAAGTTTAAAGACCACAAATATGAATGTGGAAGAAAGAATGCTTAAAAGTAGAGCTGTCAAGTAGCGTTGTTTTTAAATAATTGTAACGTGTCGTTTTGAAGGTTTTCTTCAGAAAGTAAAGAAATGTTAGCTTTTTGTTCTTCCGAAAAAATAGGTGCTTTTACACCGTCTTCAAATATAGCATTACCTGTAAATATATGTGCTTCGTCCCAAAGGTTGTCCTTAATGAAAGTGTTTATGGTTATTGCTCCTCCTTCAATAATCACTGATTGTAGATTGTATTTATGCAACACGCTACAGATTTGTTGGGCTATATTTTTTTGAAAATCAATAACTTCAAAGTTAATGTTTTCTAATGCTTCTTTCTGCTTCTCAGTAATTATAATGGTTGGAGCAGTTCCGTCAAATATCGAAGCTTCCGAAGGAATTTTCAGTTTTCTGTCGATAACAATTCGAGTAGGAGACGTGCCTTTCCAATCACGCGTGGTTAAACTTGGATTGTCTTTTAAAACAGTATTGGTCCCTACTAAAATAGCTTGTTCTTCTGCGCGTAATTTATGAGTCCGCTGGCGGGAGTAGGTATTGGTAATCCAAACGGGTTGTTGTTCTGTAATATCTTTTGAACGAGTTGAAGTTGCAGCAGGGGCAATAAAACCGTCTTTTGTCTGTGCCCATTTTAAAATAATATACGGTCGCTTTTTATTGTGAAATGTGAAAAAGCGTTTGTTTAGATGAATACAATCACTTTCCAAAATTCCAACAGTCACATTGCAGCCAGCCTCTATTAGCTTTTTTATTCCATTTCCAGATACTTTGGGGTTGGGGTCGGTGCTGCCAATTACCACACTTTTTATTCCGTTTGCTATAATTAAGTCGGCACAAGGAGGTGTTTTTCCAAAATGGCTACATGGTTCTAGGCTAACATATATGGTAGCTTCTTTCAAAAGACCTTTATCAGCAACACTATTTATGGCATTCACTTCGGCATGCGGTTCTCCGGCTTTATAATGCCATCCTTCGCCTATAATTGACTGATTGTAAACAATAACGCTTCCTACCAGCGGGTTTGGATAGGTTGTTCCCAGTCCGTTTTTGGCCAAATCGATGCAGCGTTGCATATATTTTTCATGTACCTTCACGCAGTAAAAATACAAGGAATTGCTTACATGAACACACCTATTATTCGTCTTATTGAAAAGAAAGACAATCCTCAAATAGCTAAAGTAATACGTTCTGTTTTTGAAGATATGGATATTCCAAAAACTGGAACAGCCTACGAAGATAAAGCATTAGACTCTATGTTTGAAGCGTACGATAAAGACAGAGCTTGCTACTTTGTGGTGGAACTAAACGGAACTGTAATTGGAGGGGCTGGCATTGCAAAACTCGATAATTATGAGGGTAATGTGTGCGAACTACAGAAAATGTACTTTTTGCCTGAAGCAAGAGGAAAAGGCTTAGGCGCAACGATGATAAAAATGTGTTTAGTAAAAGCACGCGAATTCAATTTTGAACAATGTTACATTGAAACCATGCCAAATATGACAGCTGCCCAAAAACTATATAAAAGTGTCGGGTTTGAGTTTTTAGATGGTCCTTTGGGAGATACTGGTCACCATTCTTGTCCGGTTCATATGTTGATGAAACTTTAGTATTTAACGATGAAATTAAAAGAACTAAAACATAATTTTACTGAAACGCTTTCAGAAGTTTACCCTTCAGAAGAAATACAATCCTTCTTTTCTATTCTTTCTGAAAAATACCTGAACCTTGCTCGCGTACAAATAACACTCGAAGCTGATAAAGAAATTGATTCAACTATTTTGAAAAGTTTTGAAAAAGCTTTAGAGAGACTCAAAAAACAGGAGCCTATACAATATATTGTGGGCGACACCGAGTTTTATGGACTCACTTTTAATGTAAATAAAAACACATTAATCCCTCGCCCCGAAACTGAAGAGTTGGTAGAATGGATTATAGAAGATTCTGTTTCAGAAAAAAGAAGTAATTATAGTATTTTGGATATAGGCAGCGGTTCGGGTTGTATTGCTATTTCATTGGCAAAAAACCTCACGAGTGCGACTGTTTCGGCATTAGATTATTCATTTGAAGCATTGAAAACTGCCGAAGAAAATGCAAAGCTAAACGATGTTAGGGTTCAATTTTTTCAAGAAGATATATTAAAAACGGGAACCCTTCCTCAGCAATACGATGTGATTGTTTCAAACCCGCCATATGTTCGTGAATTAGAAAAATTAGAGATGCAGAGCAATGTTTTAGATCATGAACCTGCATCGGCATTATTTGTAAGTAATTCAGACCCGTTGTTATTTTACCGAACTATAGCAAGGCTTTCGTTGCGCTACTTAAAGCCAAACGGAAAACTGTACTTCGAGATAAATGAGTACCTTAGTAAAGAATTAATAGATTCTTTAAAACAAGAAGGCTACCCAAATATTGAATTAAGAAAAGATTTTAGAGGAAAAGACCGAATGCTTTTATGCAGAAAAAGTAAGTAGCTAATTTTCTTCAGTTTAAAAAACTAATCAAATGAAAGAGTTAACAAAAATATGTGTGTTCTGCGGAAGCAGTGACGGAAATGATGCTGCTATAGTTGAAGCTGCAGAGAAAACAGGGAAACTGTTTGCCGAAAAGAATATTACATTGGTTTATGGCGCAGCTAAAATTGGAGTTATGGGGATTTTAGCTAAAGCTACCTTAGATAATAAAGGACAGGTAATAGGTGTAATTCCTGAATTTCTAAAGAAAAAAGAGGTAGTACACTTGGGGCTAACCAAACTGCATACTACAAAAAACATGCATGAGCGAAAACTTAAAATGCATGAATTAAGTGATGGTTTTATCGCTTTACCTGGTGGGATGGGAACTTTAGAAGAGCTTTTTGAAATCATTACATGGTTACAATTGGGGTTACACCAAAAACCTATTGGTTTATTAAATGTAAACGGTTTTTATAATGACCTTCTTAAGCTTTTGGAAACTATGGTGCGAAAAGGTTTTTTGTCAATGGATAATTATGAATTACTTCTTGTCGATACGACCATTGATAATTTGTTAGAAAAAATGCAGAACTTTAAAGCACCGGATATTCCGCATTGGTTAAATAAAGACCGAACGTAAGAAACTCCTTTCAGATTAAATTTTCCTTTCTATAAATATTAGATATATCTTTAATAGCTGCTAATCAGTGGTTTATTATGGGGTCTACTAAAAAGTATTTTGCAGAAGCATTGGGGACGTTTGCCTTGGTGTTATTTGGGTGTGGCGCAGCTACAATTGCCAGTGTTTCAGAATCAGGTCCTGAAGGTATTGGCTTGTTGGGTATTTCCTTGGCTTTCGGCTTTTCACTAGTGGTTATGGTATATGCCATTGGTCCAATTTCTGGTTGCCATATCAATCCAGCTGTCTCTATTGCGATGATGGCAGCTAAAAAGTTATCTGTAAAAGATACCATTGGGTATGTTATTTCACAATGTATAGGTGCTACACTTGCAGCAGCTGTATTGTATATAATAGTTATTGGAAGTGAAGGTTTTATTATGCCAGAATGGGGCTTGGCTAGTAATGGTTGGGGCGATGGCTATTTGGGTGAGTATAATATTATTTCAGCATTGATTACTGAGTTTGTTCTTACCTTTTTATTCCTTTTGGTCATTTTTGGCACTACTGCTAAAAAAGCATCTCCATTAATGGCTGGATTGGCCATTGGTATTTCGCTAGCATTAATACATATGGTGGCAATACCTATTACTGGGACATCAGTAAACCCAGCACGTAGTTTAGGTCCAGCATTATTTGCTGGCGGAGAAGCCTTAAAACAACTTTGGCTGTTTATATTAATCCCAATAGCTGGTGGTTTATTTGCAGCGATAGTTCGTAATTTATTTTTAGAAGATTAATTTTTTCTGAAATATTCTGTAACGCAACAAACGGCTATTCTTTATATTTGTTGGTATGAATACGGAACAGCAAATCAACCAGCTTCGTGAGGAGCTTCGCAAACATAATTACAATTACTACGTACTAGATAATCCCACGATTTCAGATTTTGAATTCGATCAAAAACTGAAACAGCTTCAAGAATTAGAAAGTAAACACCCTGAGTTTTATGATGCTAATTCTCCTACGTTACGAGTAGGAGGACAGGTGACTAAAAATTTTGAAACCGTTGCACACGAATATCGGATGTATTCGTTGTCAAATTCCTATTCAAAAGAAGATTTGGAAGATTGGGAAAAACGTATAAAAAAACTGGTTGACGGTCCAGTGGAATATGTTTGCGAACTTAAATACGATGGTGCTTCTATAAATTTAACCTACGAAAATGGAATGTTACAAAAGGCTGTAACAAGAGGCGATGGGTTTCAAGGAGACAATGTCACTACCAATGTAAAAACAATTAACTCCGTTCCTTTAAAACTGAAAGGTGATTTTCCGCCAAAGTTCGAAATACGAGGTGAGATTGTATTACCATTTGAAGGCTTTGCCCAAATGAATGCCGAACGGGTAGAAGCCGGAGAAGAACCCTACAGAAACCCACGGAATACGGCTTCAGGGAGTTTAAAGCTTCAAGATAGCAGTGAAGTCGCAAAACGTCCGTTAGAATGTTTATTGTATAGTATTAAAGCAAATCGGTTGCCTTTTACTACACAATTTGAAAGTCTTGAAAAAGCACGTGAATGGGGTTTTAAAGTCCCTAGTGTTGCCAAGCTGACCAAAAGTATCGATGAGGTTTTAAAGTTTGTAAATTATTGGGATATTCACCGTCACGATTTGCCGTATGAAACCGATGGAGTTGTTGTAAAAGTAAACAGTCTCTACCAACAAGAAGAATTAGGTTACACGGCCAAAGCCCCACGGTGGGCTATTGCCTATAAATTTAAAGCCGAACAAGTTTCCACAAAACTCAATACCATTACCTATCAAGTTGGCCGAACGGGAGCGATTACGCCGGTGGCCAATTTAGAGCCTGTTGAGTTAGCGGGAACCATTGTAAAAAGAGCTTCGTTACACAATGCCGATCAAATTGAAAAGCTTGATATTCGGGAAGGTGATACCGTTTTTGTAGAAAAAGGAGGTGAAATCATCCCGAAAATTATAGGGGTTGATTTTACGCAGCGTGATCCAAAATCAAATCCCACAGAATATAGAACTACGTGCCCAGAATGTGACACGGAACTGAGAAGAAAGGAAGGTGAAGCACAGCATTATTGTCCCAATACAGAAGGATGTCCGCCGCAAATAATTGGTCGTATTCAGCACTTTATTTCTCGTAAAGCGATGGATATTGAAGGATTGGGAGGTGAAACCGTTGCTTTATTGGTTAACAATGGGTTGATTAATAACTATGCCGATCTATACGATTTAACAAAAGAAGATGTCATTCCATTAGAGCGAATGGCAGATAAAAGCGCTGAGAATTTAGTGAATGGTATAGAGGCTTCTAAACAAATTCCGTTTGAGCGCGTATTATTTGCTTTAGGTATTCGCTATGTGGGTGAAACGGTTGCTAAAAAACTAGCAAAACATTACAAAACCATTGATGCACTTTCAACTGCAACTGAAGAGCAATTGATTTCAGTAGATGAAATCGGCGATCGCATTGCAGAAAGTGTCGTTTCTTTTTTTACTTCCGAAGAAAATAAACTAGTAGTAGAACGCTTAAAAGGGTATGGTGTGCAGCTTGAAATTTCAGCAGAGAAACTGGCAAACCAAACCGACAAATTAAACAGTGAAACCTTTGTGGTTTCTGGTGTGTTTCATAAAGTTTCCCGAACTGAGCTGAAAAAACTGATTGAAGATAACGGAGGGAAAGTATCAGGTTCTATTTCAGGAAAAACCAATTATGTGGTTGCTGGCGATAATATGGGGCCGAGCAAAAAAACAAAAGCTGAAAACCTCGGGGTGCCTATTATTTCAGAAGACGATTTCTTAGAAATGATTTCCTAAAAACCATTTTAAAAATGTAGCTGAAACCTGTACTTTTGTGAGAGAAGCTAATAAGGCTCATGTTTGAAAAACTAAAACATAGATCATTACGTAAAAAGATTGAGCAAAACCTGATTACCAGAGATGTTTCAGAAATAAATTCTGAATTAAAAACATTGGGTTTTTTGGTGGACGAAGCTACCTTTCAAGATTTTGAAAAATTGTATGAGTTTTCAGATTATTTCAATCTGCAGCCAAAAGATGTAACCGTTTTTTCTTTTTTAGAAGTGAAAAGAAAACTTCCTTCCTTGCGTCATAATCAATTACATAATAAGGATTTTGACTGGAAAGGGCATTTGCATAATCAGAATGCAAAAGAATTTATAGATAAGCGGTTCGATGTTTTAGTGGGATATTATACTACGAAAAATGATTTTTTAGATAGTATGGTTTCTGCAAGCAATGCTAATTTTAAAGTTGGATTCGCTGGTGCCGATCCTCGGTTATTTGACCTTTTAATTGATTTGGACCTTAAGAACATAGAAGCTTTTAAAACGGAATTAAAAAAATATTTAACTGTATTAAATAAATTAAAATGAAAGAATTGATAGGAACCGGAGTCGCATTAATTACTCCTTTTAAGGAAGATTTTTCGGTAGATGTAGAAGGATTGAAAAAAGTAGTTAACTACAATATAGATAACGGGACAGATTACCTTGTTGTTTTAGGAACAACGGCCGAAAATGCTACTTTAAATGAAGCAGAAAAACAAATAGTGATCGATACTATTGTTGAAACTAACAATGGCAAACTACCATTAGTTTTAGGAATTGGCGGAAACAATACCGCAGCCGTAATTGAAGAGATGAAAACCAGAGATGTATCGGCTTTTACAGCCATCCTTTCGGTTTCTCCGGCATACAACAAACCCACCCAAGAAGGGATTTACAATCACTTTGCTGCTATCGCAAAAGAAGCTCCGTTGCCTATTGTTTTGTATAATGTGCCAGGACGGACAGCTTCGAACATGCTTCCAGAAACGGTTTCTCAATTAGCAAAAGATCATAAAAACATAATCGGTATTAAAGAAGCTGCTGGTGATTTGGTTCAGGCGATGCAATTGATAAATAATACTTCAGACGAGTTTTTGGTTATTAGCGGTGATGATATGATCGCTTTACCAATGACGTTAGCTGGCGGTGCAGGAGTAATTTCAGTTATTGCACAAGGATTTCCAAAGGAATTTTCTAGTATGATTCGCTTAGGGTTAGATAGAAAAGTAGACGAAGCATACGACATTCATTATAAAATAGCTCCAGCAATCAATTATATTTTTGAGGAAGGAAACCCGGCAGGTATTAAAGCTGTTTTCAGAAAATTAGACATTTGTAATGACACAGTGCGCTTGCCATTAGCGAAAGCCAGTGAGTATTTACAAAACAAAATAGCCTCTTTTGTAGACGCATTATAGAAGTATTTTTGAAGGAACAACGTTAATTTTTTCTGAAATATCCTGTTTTATAGGTTTTGACACAATAATTTAGCCTACTATTTAGTTTTTATAATCCCATTTAATTCACTAATTTTGCACGATGTTTTTTAACACTATGAAGAATATTATTTTATTGCTTTTTGCCGTAATTATGTTAAGCTCTTGTAGCGAATACCAGAAGGTGTTATCTTCTGACGATACAGGAAAAAAATATGCGCTGGCAGACTCTCTATACAAACAAGAAAAATATAAAAAAGCATTAAAGCTTTTTGAACAAGTTGTACCAGTATATCGCGGAAAACCACAAGCAGAGCGACTTATGTTTTTATACGCTAATACTTTTTACGAATTAGAAGATTACTATTTGTCTGGGTATCAATTTGAGCGTTTTGAAACGTCTTACCCTCAAAGTGACAGTGTAGAAATTGCAGCGTACAAATCGGCTAAAAGTTACTCTCAATTATCTCCACGTTATTCACTAGATCAAGAAGATACCTACAAGGCCTTGGAGAAGTTACAGAGTTATATTAACAAGTACCCTACTTCAGAAAAACGGATGGAAGCCAATGAATTGGTTTCAGAATTACAAAAAAAAATAGAGAAAAAAGATATTGAAATCGCCAATCAAAACCTTAAAATAGCTGAATACATTGGTGATTATAGACCAGCGATTGAATCATATGATAATTTCATATCAGACCATCCTGGTTCAGTTTATAGGAAAGATGCATTCTTTGGAAGGTTGGAAGCAGCCTACGAATTAGCAGTACGAAGTGTACCTTCATTAGTTGAAGAACGACTGATAACCGCACAAGATTATTACAATAAATTTAATAAGTATTATAGTGATACTGATTTAAAGGCCGAAGCCGATTTGATTGCTCAAAATATAGAGGAGCGCTTAGGTGAAACAGAACAAAAAAGTTAAAACAAGGATTATGATCGATATTAAAAATTCTGAAGCTCCTATCAATACAACGACGATTGATAAGAACAAAGTTGATGAGCCAACTAACAATATTTATGAGGCTATTTCAATTATTTCGAAGCGAGCTACGCAAATTAACGGGGACATCAAGAAAGAGTTACTTGAAAAACTAGATGAGTTTGCTACGTACAATGACAGTTTAGAAGAAATTTTTGAAAACAAAGAACAAATTGAAGTTTCTAAGTTTTACGAACGTCTTCCTAAACCGCACGCTCTTGCAGTAGAGGAGTGGTTAAACGACAAAATTTACTACCGTAACACGAAGGAAGAAGAACTAGATAAGTAAAAAGATGTCAGTTTTAAGCGGTAAAAATGTGTTGCTTGGTGTTACAGCCGGTATTGCCGCTTACAAGGCTGCTTTTTTGGTTAGGTTGTTAGTGAAAAATGGCGCGAATGTTAAGGTTGTAATGACGCCTTCAGCAAAAGATTTTGTCACGCCATTAACCCTTTCCACACTTTCTAAAAACAAAGTTTTTTCCTCTTTTACCAATGAGGAAGATGAAAATGCCCAATGGAATAACCACGTAGCGTTAGGCCTTTGGGCAAATTTATTTATAATAGCTCCAGCCACAGCCAATACCTTGTCTAAAATGGCAAATGGTACGAGCGACAACTTATTGTTAGCTACGTATCTTTCAGCTAAATGCCCTGTGTATTACGCTCCTGCAATGGATTTAGATATGCACAAACATCCCAGTACTGCGGAAACATTTAAGAAATTAAATAGCTTTGGTAATATTCAAATTCCAGCTGAAGAAGGCGAGTTGGCAAGCGGCTTATTGGGTAAAGGCCGTATGGCAGAGCCAGAACATATTGTTTCTTTCCTTGAAAAGGATATTCAGAAAAAGTCACCTCTTCGGAATAAAAAAATAGTGATTACTGCAGGTCCTACCTACGAAGCAATTGACCCTGTTCGTTTTATTGGAAATCATAGCAGCGGTAAAATGGGGTACGCTATTGCAGAAACAGCAGCTAATTTAGGTGCTGAGGTGGTTTTGGTTTCAGGGCCGGTAAATTTATCTTTAGAACATAATAATATTAAGGTAGTGCCGGTAACTTCAGCTGAAGAAATGTATCAAGCCGTTCACAATCATTTTTCTAACTGTGACATAGCTATTTTAAGTGCTGCAGTAGCAGATTATAGGCCAAAAGATGTTGCTTCCGAAAAAATAAAAAAGAACGATAGTACTCTAACCATCCAACTGGAAAAGACAAAAGACATTTTAAAATCGTTGGGTGAAATTAAAGAACACCAATTTTTAACTGGTTTTGCGTTAGAAACTCAAAATGAGTTGGAAAATGCAAAAAGCAAACTCAAAAAAAAGAATTTAGATTTAATTGTATTAAATTCGCTCAAAGACAAAGGAGCTGGCTTTAAGGCAGACACAAACAAAGTGACTTTAATAGATAAGCACAATAAAGTGAAAGCTTTTTCTGTTAAACCAAAGACCGAAGTCGCAAACGATATTTTACAATACATTATACAACAAATAGATGCGTAGATTTTTACTTATACTTTCCGTTTTTATACTTTCATTTTCTACACAAGCGCAAGAACTTAATTGCAGTGTTTTGGTCGATGCAGAACAGACAGGACAGCCTAATTTACAAGTGTTCAGGACGCTTCAGCAAGAATTGACCGATTTTGTTAATAATACGAAGTGGACCAATAAAGTATATAAAAATCAAGAACGTATCGACTGTAATATGTCGATTATTGTTTCTGATTTTGAATCCAATTCATTTACGGCAACTATTCAAATTCAGGCTTCTAGACCGGTTTATGGTTCAAGCTATAATTCGCCAATCTATAATTATAATGACCGTCAGTTTAGTTTTGATTATACGGAGTTTCAACCTTTAAATTTTAACTTGAATACCTTTAGTTCTAATTTAATATCGGTTATTGCATATCACGTGTATACGATTATTGGTTTAGATGCTGACACATTTGAGTTAAATGGTGGAGATGAATACTTTGAAACGGCTAAACAGATTGTAAATACAGCTGCTTCGGGTAATTTTACAGGTTGGAAACCAACCGATGGTACACAAACTCGCTACCGTTATAACGAGGCTGCAATTTCAAATGTATATCAAGAATTTCATACCGCGATGTATGATTATCACAGAAAAGGATTGGATAAGATGGCGGAAAGTCCAAAGGATGCAAAAAGCGCTATAGCTGATGCAATTGAAACCTTGGCACAGATTAATAATCGACGTCCTAATTCATATTTAATTCGTACTTTCTTTGATGCTAAAAGCGACGAGATACAAAGCGTTTTTAGTGGTGGCCCAAATGTGGATATTGTAAAATTGGTTGAGAACCTAAATAAATTGGCGCCGACTAAAAGAAGCAACTGGAGCGAAATTAAATATTGATCAATTTTCTTATTTTCCTTGTTGTTGTAAAAACTTCATTTTACATTTAAAATCGTTTTCAAAACCGTATTTTTAATACCGGAAAAACTTATTTTATACTAGTGATTACGACTTTAGCCATAAAAAATTACGCCCTAATCGATGATATCCGTATGGATTTCAAGGATGGATTGACCATTATTACTGGAGAAACCGGAGCGGGAAAGTCTATTTTGTTGGGTGCATTATCCTTGGTGTTAGGTAAACGAGCCGATTTAAATAGCATGAAAGATGCTTCAAAAAAGTGTGTGATAGAAGCTGAATTTGCTATCGAAAAATTTAAATTACAAAGTCTTTTTGAAGAAAACGACTTGGATTATGATGCACACACCATCATAAGAAGAGAAATTTTACCAAGTGGTAAATCACGAGCTTTTATTAATGACACGCCAGTAACCTTATCACAATTACAAGCTGTAGGGCCTTACTTGGTCGATATTCACAGTCAGCATGAAACGCTTTCCTTAGCTGAAGAAAACTACCAAATGCAAGTAATCGATACATTGGCAGAAAATACGTCGCTTAAAAATGCTTATTCTGAACAGTTACAATCATATAGATTTACAGCCAAAGCATTAGAAGAAGCGAAACTTAAAAAAAGCGAAGCTTCCAAAGAAATAGACTACAATACCTTTTTGTTTACCGAATTGGAAGAAGCCAATCTAGAAGGCATAGATCAAGCAGCGTTAGAAGAAATATATGAAACGCTTAGCAATGCTGAGGAAATACAAGAAACGCTTTCAAAAGTAGTTCAATTGTATTCTGAAGAACAAATAGGCACAATGGAAACAGCTAAAGAGGCTCGTGCGGCATTAAGCCAATTAAAAAATTATGGCTCGGTGTATCATGCTCTTTGGGAACGCTTGAACAGTGTGATTATTGAGTTGGACGACTTAAACGAAGAAACCGAACAAATAGCGACATCGGTTGAAGCTGATCCGCAAGAACTACTCAGTATTAACGAGAAACTGCAAACTTTACATAAGTTACAGCAAAAACATAATGTAGCGACGGTTTCAGAATTAGTGAAAATTAAAAATACGCTTGAGGCTAACATAACCGATACCCACAACCTTGATTCCCGTATTGAAACATTGGAACAGGAGGTTATCACTTTAAATAAAGAAGTACGAAAAACCGGGAAAGCCATTCACGAGTCGCGTGAGGCGGTCATTCCTAAGTTACAAGAAAAACTAGAAGCTATTTTAGCAAAACTTGGTTTGCCAAATGCTCGTTTTGATTTTAAGTTAACGGCCACTGAAAATCTTCGTGAAAACGGAACAGATATGCTCGAGTTGTTATTTACCGCCAACAAAGGCACAACAATGGGGTCCATAAAAAAAGTAGCTTCTGGAGGCGAAATGAGTCGTATTATGCTGGCGGTAAAAGCTGTTTTGGCAGAATATCAAACGTTGCCAACTCTTATTTTTGATGAAATTGACACAGGAGTTTCAGGTGAGATCGCCAATAAAATGGCTGCTATTATGGATGTTATGAGTCGCGGAATGCAACTGGTAAGCATTACACACTTACCGCAAATTGCCTCAAAAGGAGCACAACATATTAAGGTGTATAAAGAAGATGTAAATAATGTTACGGAAACTCATTTAAAAACTTTGTCGCAGGAAGAGCGTATTGTGGAGATTGCACAGATGATAGGAGGAAAAAATGTAACCGATTCTGCCTTAGCACACGCAAAGGAATTACTGAATTAAAACCGTATCTTTACTGTTTAGTATTTAATATTATAGATTTCAAACTTTAAAAATATAAATCACTTGATTATAATTGAAAATCACTCAATAAATCAATAATCAAAAACTTAATAGAACATGTCATATAATTTATTAAAAGGAAAACGAGGAATTATTTTTGGCGCCTTAGATGAAAACTCCATTGCATGGAAAACTGCGGAACGCGTTCACGAAGAAGGTGGGAAATTTGTATTAACCAATGCACCTATAGCACTGCGAATGGGACAGATAGATGAATTGGCAAAAAAGACAAATTCTGAAATTATCCCTGCAGATGCAACTAATATGGAGGATTTAGAAAACTTAGTTGAGAAAGCAACCGAAATTTTGGGAGGTAAACTTGATTTTGTTCTTCATTCTATTGGGATGTCTGTAAACGTTCGAAAAGGCAAACACTATACAGATCAAAACTACGATTGGACACATAAAGGTTGGGATATATCTGCCGTTTCTTTTCATAAAACAATGAACGTTTTATACAATAAAGATGCGATGAACGAATGGGGAAGTATAGTAGCTCTAACCTATATGGCTGCCCAGCGTGTATTTCCTGACTATAACGATATGGCCGACAATAAAGCCTATTTGGAGTCAATAGCAAGAAGTTTTGGATATTTCTTCGGAAGAGATAAAAAGGTACGCGTAAATACCATTTCGCAGTCACCAACACCTACTACGGCTGGAAAAGGAGTAAAAGGGTTTGATGGGTTTATTTCATATGCAGATAAAATGTCACCATTAGGAAACGCAACGGCAATAGACTGTGCCAATTACACAATTTCTTTATTTAGTGATCTAACCAAACGGGTAACACTTCAAAATTTATACAATGACGGAGGCTTTTCAAACGTAGGGGTTAGCGATGCGGTTATAGAAGCTTTTGACGAAAAATAAGTTTATAATAATAGTTCCATATTAAGAAAAGGCCCGTTGTTACGGGTCTTTTTTTTGTTAAAAAATTAACGGTATTAGTTTTATTTTGTGGTTTTACTATTGATTTACTTGTGTTTAAGATTTATTTTAGATATTTTTAAGCTAATATTAACTAAACTCTAATTTTAATTATGAAAAAAATTACTTTTTTATGGTGTTTATTGCTCTGTCTCACGACGGCAATGAATGCTCAAACTAACAAATCGTCGATTAACGATTTGTTGAACAGGTATTCTCAATTGGAGACTCAAAGTGGATCAATTTCTGAGCACTTTACAAAAGGGGAACAGCGAATGCTACGCACTTATTTTATGAATCAGCAACCTGCAAAACCTGCTAATGGTACTGAAGGAGTTAATCTAGATAATTCTGAAGAAGCTAGGCAACTAGTTACTACCGAAGCACAGCAGAACACATACAAATATCGGTTTATTCCATTGTTTGAGGCTTCGGTCAATAAGGACAGTTCTGAGGAAGCGAGAAGCATACTAGCTGGGGCTGAGTCTTATGAAAAGCCTTTGTTTATGCAACCTCAAGCACTTACAGCAGCGGAAGAATTAGAAATTAATAAAGCTACTCAAATACAGGGCAATAGCAACTTTGTACATAAAGTTGAGGCTCCCCGAAACAGCGTTATGGCGGATATTATTCCTACATCGGGGGCTACTGAGACATTTTCACCAGCTGTTGGTGATTTTTTCTTTGATACAGGTGGACCAGGTGGAAGTGAAACTACCGATGGTGAACCAGGAAACTATCCTAACTGTGGTTGTGTTACTACGACAACGTTAGATGGTGTAACAGAACTGGAGTTTATTGAATATTACGTATTTGCAAATTTTGATTGGTTGCGTATTTATGATGGTGCCGATACATCGGGTACTATCCTTTGGGATACTTCTAGTGGAGGAATGAATGACGGCTTAGTAACATTGGCAGAAATGATTACAGCTAATGGTTCTGCTGTTTTTACAGGAACTTCAGGAAGCATGACTTTTGAATTTGGCTCCTCTACAGTAGTTGATCGCTTAGGTTGGGAAGCTGAAATCCTTGCTGCCAGTGGTGGTGGCGGAGGTGGCGGTGGTACCGCTTGTTCACAAGAACATCCTTATGCAGCAGGTACTTATGCAGGTGTAGGATCGTCAATTGATTCTGATTTCAAAACAGCAGTAGATATTCAGGTAGCTATGGGAGAAGATTTTACTTTGGAAACCATTGAGGTTCCCTTCCTTACTTTTGCACCAGAAGACGCACCGGTAGCCGCTAACGTTGTATACTATGAAGATGATGGTGGATTGCCAGGCGCTATGATAGGGAGTGAGACAGTTGTTCCAACCGTATTGAGTTCAGCTCCTTGGATAAATCCAATTGCATTTGAATTTTTCACTAGTTTACCTATAACCCCATTCACTTTTGAAGGTGATGCAGCTAGCGATACTACCTATTGGGTAGAAATTAGTATGGGTACTGCAACCAACCAAGCTACGGTTTTCTGGGAAGGTACTTTAGACACACCTGTAGAAGG